>NZ_JAMPMC010000013.1:0-245835 GCF_028477945.1 Providencia sp. PROV261
TTTTTGTCCGTTATTTAGCCACATCTCATTCTTTTTTAAATAAAGCAAGTTGGATAGTTGCTTTATTTCACTTAGGTTTAAAACGTGATACTGATAGAGTTAACAGTGCTACCAGAAGCATCAATATTATAGGACCAACTAATTTTACTCGTTGATATTGAAGAGCCTGTTACTTTTGGCACTGAAACACTTACTGATGGCACTGTAGTAGCCGAAACAGTAGGTTGAGTTATAGGTTGAACATTACTAATAGATGGTTTGCAGATATTAAAAGTACCACCAGAAACTAACTTAACTTCTTTTAGTGTTAATACTTTCATAAAATCCTCTCATATTATTTGTAAAGTTAAAATGAAATATGAATCTTTAATACTTTAAAAACTCATTTTCTGCTTAGTTAAATTTTAATGCACAATTTAACCGCGTTAATAATTAAATAAGTGAATCATTGCTGGAATAAGAAAAATCTTAATAGGTATAAATACTTATTCTATCAATCGATTGTTTTTTATATATTTTTATTCATTAAATTTAGTATACATATGAAAGATATAATTATTTTTATAATAAATAATCTTTCGATATTTATTATATTACTCGAATTTTCATTTTCATATTAATGATTAAATAAATGATTGATTGTTTATATATAGTTATATTATATCAAAATCAGCATATAGCTAGAAAATAAACGGATACATTAAGTGAATAATTACGATATGTAATTTTTGATATTTCGGATGGGGTTATAGTTTACTGCGCTTCAAAAAAACTGTCTTTCGCATAGGTGTGTATTATGGAAAGCTATTATTTTTCTTGATGTTATTATTCTATCAAGAAAGTAGGGGGGTAATGACTCGCGTTGTAAAAAAGAATATTACTTAATGTGTTGCCTTTCCTATAATTCCAATTTAAAAATGTCACTTTCAATATAAAAAATTTTTTTATATATTAAATTGGAATAAAACAGTAACAAAGGATAGTTTGTACGACTAGTAATATTAAATAAAAAATGAAGCTACCCCTTGTTTCTTCGATTAGTTTTACAACTCGCTATTTTTAATACAGTGCTTGAAATTGCTTTTGTGATCATGCTGCCATTGCTCTAGTTCTTATGGTTCAGTTTATTTAGCGTGATTATCATGTGCTAAAGCGCTGTTGTTTCCGAGAAATAGAAAAGCCTCTGATGAGAGGCTTATTTTCGCCTTAAAAATTAGAAACTCTCGAGTTTTCAAGTGAAAGGTATGGCATTCAAAATTAATGATATGCACTTAAAATTAAGCGGGCACTCGCAGTTAAAAATAGCTATTTCCCGCTTTTCTGTCAGAGCTGAGTCTATGACTTTTGGCTCTTTTAAGGCATCAAGGGTAAATTTTGCGTCAAAAAGCACTGAGATATAACTCTCTAATGTTCTATGATATTTAATCACATCCTCAACAAACCAAGAAGTGGCGCATAACAGACATACAGACAAATTCACTGTTTTCATTTTTCATAAATGATGAGGACTTTGCCGTACACATCGAGTATTCGACAGAAAAATAAAGATAGTTCTAATTCGAATATGTAAAGCGACATTGACAAAATTATTTTCTCTGGCGGTGCCAAGTATTCTTAACCATATAGTCAAAATAACGCTCTGATTTAACATGAATAAACTGTAGCGGTTTTTTCATATTACCAAATAAAGGTATTCCATCACCTAACAGAATTGGGACAATAGTGATTATCATTTCATCAATTAAATCTTCTGCCAAACACTGTTTCGCAACAGAACCTCCGTCAATATAAAGCGTTTTAAACCCAGCGCAGTGTATTGAGCTTATTACATCTTTAATCTCGCCACGCACTAAATGAACAGCTTTCCCTATGAGTTTTACTGGTATTTCTCTGATTGAGTTCGACAAGACAAACACTGGTTTATCATATGGCCACTCTCCATCAAAACCACATACAGTTTCAAAAGTCGTTCGACCCATAACAACAGCATCAATTCTTTGCATAAAATCCGAAAAGCCCATATCGTTTTGATCTGGATTAGGGATAGAGAATAACCAATCTAATTGGTTATTTGCATCTGCTATATAACCATCTAGGCTCGTTGCAATATAAATGATGTTACGATGCATATAGTAGCTTCCTGAAAAATAAAATAGTTAAATCAGTGAAAGTTTTTCTATTTGTCAGTATCTCATTTTTTAGCATTACATCAATGCGAATGAATCCATAATGTCACAATAGAGCACTTAAAGAACCACATAGAGATGTATTATTGAAATCTCAGGCTTGTTTAGTAGTATTATGACTAATGTCGCTTTTCTTATGTCAAGCCCACTCGTTAATAAAGCTAAAATGATAGTTATTTTTTATAAACAAACCATTCCGTTATCTCGATTGATTTCGCTTTACATTCATAACTATTTGTTTAAGCTGTGATATCTTATTAACTCACTATGGTCATATCAGCTATGCGTGTTCGGTGTTCATCCCGATTACTGATTATTAATTCGTCTAGACAAGTATTACTATTTCGCTTTGTTCATACGAACGATGCTTTAGCTGGCAGATCATACTGGGCAACGCCAGGTGGTGGTGTTGAGTATGGTGAATCTTTTGAACAAGCGGCTATCAGAGAGCTGAAAGAAGAAACCGGCATTATCAGGGATAATATTGGAAAATGTGTTTCACAAAGAACTTTTGAAATGACACTTCCCAGTGGCGAAACGGTGCTAGCAAAAGAGCGCTTTTTTATCGTCTTTTCCAATGAAGAAGAGATCCACACTAATGGATGGTCTAATAACGAAAAATCTGTTATTAGTCGCTACTATTGGTGGGAGTTAGATGAGCTAACCTGGAGCGACGAAATAATATATCCTAATGATATTAAAAAGTTAATCTCTAATAATTTTGATAATTGATAGCCAATATTTAATTTGTTCGCCCCTGTATGGCTTTCAGCATACCATCACCATACAGTGGGTAGATTAGAGAGCGTAAAAGCTGCAATCTGTAGATCAATGTAATTTATTCATCTTTATCATAACAAAAAAGTAAAGCTCTTCGCTTTGTAAACATTTAATTCTGCATTTCTTAACATGGTTAAACTACGAGATAATTAAGAAGGAAAATAAGGAGATAATGATGCAGAAGTTGATCATCCAAGTATGGGTGTTAGTGTCGTTAGCCGTAATAAGTAATGGGTATGCCTCAAATCTTGAATTAAGCACTGAATCAAAAAATTTCTATGAATCCTGCCTAAATATGAGTGAAGATTTGGTCTTTAACGGAAGTTATCAATATCTCTGCGAGTTTAAAGGCCAAAAAATTGCACAGATTTATACAACGTACAAAGCTAATCTATATCGTCAAGAGCGACTTAAAAACCAGTTACCTAAAAATAATGTTGAGTATCAGACTGAAAATGTCGAGGTAATTTACAAGTGGTTACCACCTAATAAACTCAGATTAACGATAACTTATGATAACGGTATTGAGCAGTACATATATTATTTTATCGAAAACAAAGACAGCACAATTGTTTTCCATGAAATAAATACAGGCTACTAGTACTAAAGTAGCCGCAAGTAAATCTTCAACAAGGCAGGTGGTGTCGAACTGCAGTCAAGCTAGTCTGGACATACAGATGAAGAACGTACACTTCACATGTAGACAAAATTTGGTCTAAAAAATCGATTAACAAACAGTGTGTGAATATTGTGTATATTTTTTGATTTAATTTCGTTACTTTTACCTCACATTTTTCTGCCCATAATAATTTGACTTATGAAGAAAAAGAGCTTAACTTGTGAACCCATTCCATTAAGCATCATCCCTTTTTTATTGCATCTAATTTAAGATAAATTGAACAACAAAGTCATAAGGATATCGGATAGGTCTTAGTATGCATATTATTATAGCAGCAATTTCAGCATTAGCTGCGCTTGTATGGGCGCTACATTCATTACAAAACTCAGGTGTAGACCTTAATTCCTTTAATCCATTTACTTGGGCCCGACGGAGAAAGTGGCAAAAACAATATGGGGTAAAACCAATCTATAATTTGTCGACGGCAACGGAAGCCGCTGCAGTCATTATTGTTGGTGCATTGAAGCAGGAAGGTGAAATATCCCGTGAACAAAAACAAACGGTTATTAACCTGTTTATAGAGAATTTTAATCTAGAAACTCAAGATGCGGTGGATTTGTTTTCTTCATCATCACACCTTGTACATAATGAAATAAACTTTGATCAAAGTATCCCTCATATACTGAAATTAAGTATTACTCAGTTTACGCCCGCAATGGTTGAGACATTCCTATCATTATTGGAGAAAGTCATCATGTTAGAGGGTGAGCCGACAAAAGGGCAAATAAATATAATTGAAAATGTGCGGAACGAATTTAAAAGAATGAAGAAAAAGAGTTTAGGCTGGAAAAACTAGTTCTTTCATTTAAAGAAGGGCGCTGAGCATTGAGTAACATGAGAAGTTTATAGTTATGCTGAATGGCATTACACCCTGTCAGTAAACATGAAAGAACAAGTAAAATGCTACAGTGCCTTCCTACTTTGCATCCCCCCGATAATGCAGGAAAGAGTACCGATGAGAAGACCTTATCGGTATTCAGACAAATTTATTTTGTGACGAATAATAAATAATCAAAACATTAGGGAAAGCAAAACATGTATTCATGAGGCTATCTAAACGGTTTCATTTGTTGAAGGATAAATAAACAGAATTATTTACAAGCGCTTATTTTGTGATATTTATTGAAATAGGAATATTGACTGCAACTTCATACTCTAAGCGATTGACGGTAGTTGCTTTAGGTTGCAATAACTTAGAATGATATTTTCACAGGAGTAAAGTTACCATAAACCGTCCATAAAATTTTTGGGCTTCCCGTTTATACTCCCTTATCATGAAAAACCACACATTGAATACATAGCGAATTTTAGTTCCATTGAGCAATTAAACCTATATCGTTATGGAATATTCATTATTAAATGGTTTAATTGGCTTTATTTCTTTCAAATTAAGATTGCTTTTAAAAAAGTAATCATCAATTAATAGCTAATATTCAACGAATAATTTTTTTTGACCTTTTAATTTGTAAAATAAGAAAAATACACAATAATAATAAGTAACCACCAAAAATATTTTTATAGATAGTTTGATCACAAAGGTAGTTGATTCGCCTCGCTATGGCAGCTTAATACAAATATATTCAGCTCAATATTCTCCTATTTCAGACACACCACATTGCTTACAAATAAGTGGTTTTTACAACGATGCAAGTTGGGGAACTGATTGCGACCCAGAAAATAAAGCCACATTATTTAAACAGGATATGAAAGGTCATTTACAAGCAATGTACTACGTTGATAATCCGCTATCACCAAATCAACCAAATGAATATTTGTATTTATTTAACCACTCAATTTACTATGATTTGTTTTATGGGAAAATACGTGCAACTCAACAATTAGATGAAAATAATTGGAACAAATGGCTAATCGAACTTGCACCAAGTAATAATTAATTTGTGCTTAAGCTGCTCTGGTAGTTACCGGTTATTTATACTGGTACCTGCCAGATTATTCTGTCGTGCGTCAGTGATTCAAAAGGCACTGTGGTAATCAGCGATTTGTCGCTAAACTGATACCCCGTATAAAGTCTATAAAACCTTGCCTATATAGATTAGATGCTCGTTTTTACACATCGAGGCACTTCAATCATTGGTTAATTATTTGATATAGAGATAGCATGGCAGCACCAAGCGAGGCACTCTCTGAACCTATTGATGAATGAACTACTTTAACCATAGGTCTTTCCGGATCAAGACGATACTGCAACCAATCCGTGATATCTTCTGCAAAGCGAGAAGTTATCTCTTTCGGCATTGCTCCGCCAATTATGATAAGTTGTGGGTCTAACCATTGAAGGCATCCTAAAACAGTGTCTTCAAGTTGTTTTAATGACCGTTGATACCAAGTCTCTATAACTATATCTTTTTTCTTTATAAGACCAAGCAATTCCTCTTCATCGTAACCCGCAGCACTGAGAGTGCCGAGCAAATCTTTATAAGATGGCCGATGGGTTCCAGTAGGAAAGGCCATACCAACTTCGCCAGCATTTCTAAAGCCGCCCGTCAGTAATTTATGATCTGCAATAATCCCTGCACCTATACCATATCCTAGTTCTAATACGGTTAAGTCTCGGTATTGATTCCACTGACCTGAGTACAATTCTCCAATAGCAGCAGCATTAGCGTTATTCTCAACCCAAGTCGGCCAAGGGAGGTTAGCCTGAAATTCAGCTTGCAGATCGGCATCGCGCCAGCTTTTTAGCCAAGTAACGCATTGTCTTTTTTTTCCATCTGATTTCACGAAACCGGGTACAGCATATCCTACGCCAAGGATCCTGGCATGTTGAAGCTTCAATTTTTTTAGCGTGCTATTAACCATTTTCTTAATTTGGTCAAGAGTGGCTATGAGAGGTTGGTTTTCTAGATGTACTTCTGATGTGCTGAAAATTTTTTTTCCACAAAAATCAACAAGCGCAAGATCAATAAAACCAGAACTAAAGGAGACGCCAATTGAGCAAGCTCCTCCGGGATTTAGTTTTAGAGGAAGAGAAGGTTGGCCTCTTTGTCCAATATTCTTCTCACCTTCAACAATTAACCCAGAAAAAATGAGCTCACGGCATTGTTGTGTTATCGCGCCAGGTGTTAAGTTGGATAATTTAGCTAACTCGGCCCGGGAAATCGGTCCGTACCTGCGAATTAATTCCAGTAGTAACCGTTGAGTTGGCTTTAGGTCCAATACTTCTGGTTTATCTGTCATTGACAACTTCCGATACTATAAATTAATTCCATTGTAGCCCTGCATCCTCAATTAAAGATTGTAAATACGGAATATCATCATGACTGAGAATGTCAATAAGGCCTTCTTGAAGCCATTCAATGATTTCAGCACGACAGTCACAGCCAAATTTAAGTAGATATTGCTCTAAAGGGGAGATGCCGTTTTTATTTTCATGCAAGTACAGCCGTACACCCAACCCCGCCGCCTTATATGCTCTCAAATCGTCGATATGTGTATACTCATATTCCACACAAACACAACTTGCATTTGAGGCAGAAACGGCAGCTAATTGGTCATTGTATCGCTCAATAGTGACAACCTGCAATGCTAATTGCGGTATCTTTTCTTTTACTTTGTTGATTAATACGTGATTAAATCCAAGTAATTGAATGTGTGATATCGCATTCGGAACTGAACTTAAGACGTCGACTAGATGTTCAATAAATTCATCAACTCTACGCCGCTGCTTAACTTCAACAATCAATCCAACCTGATTGGCCACAGCCCATTTTATAACATCTTTCAGTAGCGGTATTTTTGTGCCTTCAAACTTATTATTAAATTTTACGCCGAAATCATACCGAGACAGTTGTGTGTACGTCATCTCCTCAACAAAACCCGTTCCTGTTGAGACTCTATCTATACGATGGTCATGAGTAACCACGATTTGATTATCTACGGTTAAGTGAATATCTATCTCAATGCAATGTGTACCAGCTTCCAATGCACCAATGAATGCAGGCATGGTGTTTTCAGGGTATTTGCTGGCATACCCTCGGTGACTGTTTGCTAAAACAACACCTTCTTTTGCTCTATGAAATTCAAAATCCATGATAAAACCCTCAATTTATTTTCGATTAAGTTTATCATTTAAATTTAATATGTAAAATAACATTTAAGTCTTTAACTTTATATGTGCCATGTATATAGTTGATTTCAATAGGGTTAAAATTAAATTTCTACTTTTGTTTTATTTTGATGAGCTAAATCACATTAATATAACATTTAATATGTAAATTTAATAAGAAATTATTTCGATTAAGGAAGGCCGATAATGTCTACCCTGATATTAAAAGGTGTTACAAAGCAATTTGGCGATTTTTATGCCGCCCGCGATATCAGTCTTACCGCTGAAGAGGGGGAATTTGTCACTTTGCTCGGGCCGAGTGGTTGTGGAAAAACCACTTTATTAAAAATGATAAGTGGCTTTCACCAACCAGATAGTGGAGAGATCATTTTAAATGGCAAGCCTATAACAAACCTTCCACCAGAAAAAAGAAACACGGCCATGTGTTTTCAATCTTATGCTTTGTTTCCGCATCTCAACGTTTCACACAATATCTGTTTTGGCTTGAAGCAAAAAAAAGTCTCCATTAGCAACCAACAAGAAAGATTAGAAGAATCCCTAAAACAAGTCGGTTTAGTTGAGCAGCGTTTGAAGATGCCATCACAACTATCAGGAGGACAGCAACAGCGTGTAGCTTTGGCTAGAGCGATGATCACTAGGCCGGATTTGGTTTTGTTTGACGAACCACTATCTAACTTAGATGCGAAATTACGCGAAAGTGTGAGGTTTGAAATTAAAGAGCTACAACGCCTCTACCAACTAACTTCGATTTATGTCACGCACGATCAGGCTGAGGCCTTGTCTATATCAGATAAAATCGTTGTGCTAAATGGAGGGAGTATTGCGCAAGTGGGCTCGCCAGAGGACGTTTATTACCACCCAAACAGCCGCTTTGTTGCGGATTTTATTGGTGCAGCGAATATTGATGAGGCACATGTTGAACCCGCTGAGCAGCCAGAATACTACCGTATCGCCTGTAAGCTTGGTAACTTCTATGTTAAATCCGCAAATCCTCCCTCAGCAAAACATTGCTATATTTGTTGGCGTCCTGAGGATGTGAAATTTGTTCAAGCCCCATCTTCTATCCAAAATAGATTTTCTTTGGTCATAGAAAAAATGGCATTTATGGGCAATCTCACTGAAGCGTGGGGTTCCAACGATAATAAATCACTCTCAGTTCGTTTGCAGCTTGTGAAGAAACCGCCTATTGCCATCGGAGAGCGTGCCGAATTTTACTTGCCAGAGGATGCAATTCACTTTTTAGAGCCGGTTACGGAGGGGAAGAGATGAATTGGAAAAATGAGGTAAAGGCATGGCTATTAATGAGCACAGGGCTTGGAACGATCCTTCTTCTGATGGGATCAACTTTTTATGTCGTTATTACTCAAAGCTTCGGTTTATTTAACATGACGGGGGAAAGTGAATTTTCACTGGCGTTTTGGGCAAACATCATAGGTGACTCCGTCTTACTTAGTGCGTTGTATTACACCGTAAAAGTTTCGGTGCTTGGTGCGTTTGGTGCAGTTCTGCTTTCATATCCGATCGCACTCTGGCTAAGACAACCCATGTACGGAAAAGAGGTTGTGATCGGAGTGCTTCGAGCCCCCATGTTCATTCCAGGTTTAGTGGCTGCATTTTTGTTTGTAAATATCATCGCCTATCATGGAGTGATAAACAGTTTACTTCAACTGTTGGGAATAACAGACTCCCCATTGCGTATGCAAAATGATGATTTTGGATGGGGGGTTATCATTCTTCAAATATGGAAAAACCTTCCTTTTGCATTGATTTTAGTTGGCGGTGCTGTCAATTCGATTAGAGATGAGATACTTGATGCGGCAAGTAATTTCGGTGCTAATAGATGGCGGAGATTCGTAGATGTCGTCTTCCCTCTAACACTCCCCGCGGTACAAGTTTCTCTAATACTTATCTTTATTGGTGCGGTAGGGGATTTTGCATTCTTCTCTGTGGCCGGTCCCCGTAACACTTACTCCCTTGCGCGCCTGATGCAAGCTACCGCAATGGAATACGGTGAATGGAATAACTCAGCCGTTATTGCCGTCATAATAATGTTAATTTCCGCGATTGGAACGCTGCTCATTGCGACTGTGTTAACCCCGTTGGCTACCAAGAAGGGGGAGGTTAAATGAACACTATAAAGACCAATAATGGACGGAAAGTTGTAAAAATTTCATTGATTTTTTTCATCTTCATTAATGTTGTTTGGTTAGGTTTGCCTTTTACTATGGCAATCTTGTGGTCCTTGGTTGACCCACAACACCCATGGAGTTATCCAGACCTTTTTCCTCAAAAATTATCTTTAGCGCGGTGGAAAATTGTTTGGGAACAAACATCGCTAGCAACCGCGCTTTTCAATAGTTATACCATCGCTCCTGCTGTTGCTATTTTGAGCTTATTGCTTGCGACACCTACAGCTTATGCTTTCGGAAGAATGACATTTAAAGGCAAAGCAGTTGCGGAAATGCTAACGCTCATTCCACTGGTTATGCCGGGCATGATTATCGGTATCTTTTTCAGTTCAATGTTAATAAGTTTAAATATCAGCAATACTTTTATGAGCATTGTAATTGGCCATACCGTTCTTACGCTCCCTTACTCAATTCGCATAATGTCAGCGGGGTTCAAGTCGATACCACAAGACATAATCGACGCGTCGCGTGACATGGGAGCTAGTTTTTGGGGGACGTTCTGCAATGCTTTTTTACCCATGCTAAAGCCAAGTTTACTGGCTTCATTAATATTTTGTCTGGTTCGAAGTTTAGAAGAGTTTAGTATTTCATTTGTACTGGGCTCGCCAGATTTTATCACTGTTCCCACGATACTGTATTCATTCTTAGGGTATTCCTTTGTACGTCCAGATGCCGCTGTTGTTTCAATGATCTTGGTGATACCCAACGTTATATTGATGATAATTATTGAGCGCCTGTTAAAAGGCAATTATTTGTCTCAATCCACAGGAAAAGCATAACATTCACTAGAGGTAGTCAAATTATGAAAAAAATATCATTGGCGCTCTTACTGGGAGTCGCAGTTATATCAACCTCTTACGCTCAAGATGTAGATAAAAATTCCTTTCCTAACTGGGATGAGGTGATAAAGCAAGCAAAACAAGAAGGAGAGGTTACATTTAACATTTGGTACTTGCAGCCGCAGTGGCGTAATTTTGTGAAGGGATTCGAAGATGAATATGGAATAAAAGTACAAATCTCAGAAGGAACCATTGATGGAAATATGAATAAACTTTTAGCCGAATCAAAAAAACAGAGTGGTAAAATTGATGTAATGGCCTTATCCATTGCTCAACTGCCTATTACTTTAAAAGCTAATGCAATCAGTAAAGTTGACTGGCTCCCAGGCTATGAGAATGGAGTTCATACAATACAAAACATCGATACACAGGGGTATGCCGTCGCTTTTTGGGGAAATCAAACTGGATTCGCCTATGACCCCAAACAATTTGGCGATCAAACTCTTCCTCAAACGCTCAATGACCTTCAGGCGTTTATCGATGCAAATCCCAATCGTTTTGGATATAACGATCCCAATAACGGAGGCGCTGGTGAAGCCTTCATTCAGCGTATTGTCACACTCAAAAGCGGTGAGTTTGATAGCAGTGCAACGAAGATTGATCCAAAGGTGATTAAAGGTTGGTCTTCTGGCTGGGCGTGGTTTACTAAAAACAAATCTAGTATTACGCAAACCGCATCTGGCGCCGATAGTCTCACACGTTTAAATGATGGAGAGTTGATGTTGGTTCCAGCTTGGGAAGATCATATGCTAGGCTTGCAACACAATGGAGCAATAACTTCAAGATTAAAATTTTATGTCCCCAAATTTGGTATGCCAGGGGGAGGGAATGTTGTAACCATCGCTGCAAATAGTCAACACCCAAATGCCTCCGCTGTTTTTATTAACTGGTTGATTCAACCTAAAACTCAGCAAGCGCTGAAAGAGACCTTTGGCACTTCCCCCATGACTAAAATGGCTACTGCTAATCAGGTGTCAGACGTGAAATTCTATGGGAAAGACTATAGTATGCTATTCCGCAAGGAGTTCGTGCGAAATGTGACAATGAAGTAAAGTTATTTATGAGACCTACGTGGCTCCCGGTGCATTTTATATTAATGACATACAACAAGCAGGATTGTCGGGTGACTATGATGTGACTATCACCGAAGCGGATGGTAGCGAACGTCAATTTGTAGTGCCTTATTCCTCATTGCCAGTGATGCTACGGCCAGGGGGCTGGAAATATGAACTCGCCTCCGGCCGTTATGATGGGAATTTGACTACAGACTCTCGCCGTTCAGATTTTGTATTAGGCACCGCGGTATACGGTTTACACAATAATGTCACTTTGTACGGTGGAACGTTATTGGCGAAAGATTATCAATCCTTGAGTTTGGGAAGTGGATTCTCTTTAGGGAACTTCGGGGCGCTGTCAACGGATGTGACCCATTCATCAGCCAAATTTAGTGGTGCAGCGCAGCAAGGCAGTGATCGTCAAACTGGTCAATCTTACCGTATTCGTTATTCAAAAAGTTTGATGTCGACGGGCACATCGGTCGATCTTACCGCATTGCGTTACTCAACCGAGCATTTTTACAGCTTTAGTGAATTTAATAGTCAAGGTTATCGTGAAGCAGGGGGTGTTTATAGTGGTACAAACTCAGCTGAAATAGTGACCAAATACAATCAGCAACATTATATACGTTGGATGATGAATAGCGGAGATAACCTCATTGCACTCGAGTCTTTATCTATGAAGTCAGAACTGGAAGGTGAAGACCTTGTTGATGCAATGGCGAGAGCATTAAAAGGTTTCCATTCAGAGAGTATGGACCCAGCCAAGCAATTTGTTCTTGCTTGGGGGAATATGGTTGGAATTCCTTTAAATATTATAATGGAAAATAAACCATTAGATGCGAAAACAGCAGCAGAAATTGTAACGAGTGGAATTCCAACAAGTGAAACAAAACTCGTTCAATACCTTATCGCTAAGATATATATTTCTTATATGAAAAATGGGATTCGGACTATTAAAATACAAGAATCGCTTGATTTAGAAAGAATTAAAAGGTTAGCTTATGACCCACATAAAAAAAGATAGCGAACTAATAGCCGTCGGCATTGGCGAGCAGATATGCCTAATCGTTGTGCTGCCATTTTGGTTGGCAGGCGCTGGTCAATCACATCCTGGATTACTTTTAGTCGTTTAACATCTTCCAAGGTAAAAAACTCCGCTCTATAAGCCGTCATGCGAACCCCTTAATGGTGAGCCTACGTGACGGACATCTTAACTTATCCCAGAGCGGACATTACAACTTTGCTATTACAATTTAGGTTCGCATAATGTGTATTATGTTAAATAGAGTGTGGGGAGCTAATAACTTTATAAATAGCCTCATTATCACTATCATTACCTCCTGATTTACTATGCGAAATAGCTACTGGTAGTTTAACCAGTGCTCCTAGTATTAGTGTATGCTTATATATATTTTTACTACCCTACCACGTAAATACGTTTGCCGGTAATATTGTTATTGGTGGTGGCGGAATTCATTGCGTAACCATGCAACAACCCGATTTCACAGCATTTATTACGAATAAGCAAAGATATGACACAATTTAATACAAAAAGAGCCTCATTAGATACGTTATCTCCCGAAGATATCTGTGCTGTAATGAAATTTGAAGATGGTGACCCGAATGAAAACCCATGGGTTTTAGGAAAACCACCTACACTTAAAATTGAGATCCGTGACTATGATCCTATTTGGGCAACACTTTTTATACAAGAAAAAGCACGTATCCAAGCCGCACTAGGCGAAGCAGCACTGCATATTGACCATATTGGCTCAACTGCGGTTCCAAATCTAGCAGCTAAACCTATTATTGATATTGACTTAATCGTTGAGGATCCTACTGCTGAGAACCGTTATATCCCTCAACTAACTGCCTTGGGGTATGTTCATACAATTCGCGAACCATCTTGGTATGAACACCGAATGCTATACCTTGATAAACCACAGGTTAATTTACATGTATTTGCACCTGGCTGCCCTGAACATTTACGTCATCAGTTATTCCGTGATTGGCTAATGACCCACCCTGACGATCTTGCTACCTATGCCGTCAGCAAAATGAAAGCAAAAGAAGGTGTTAATACAATGATGGATTACAATCAAAAGAAAAATGATACTATTCAAAAGATTTATGCAAAGCTATTTGCCCATTTACAAAAAAATAGCTAAAAAGCGGAATGCATGCATAGAGTTATTCATCAATTTGATAAGCAAGATATAGGTCAATCGTCAGCTATTTTAGCGGATTTATTGCATAAAGAATGGTTCCTATTATTAGACATTAGCATTACGCTTCTACAATAATCGGCAACTACTCAGTTGATGCATAAATCCTTTGTCAAAAGGATCACCTTCAGACACTGATGCAATACCATATTTCTTTGTGAAATCTTCCTGCACATTTCCGTCTTTATAACGAAGTTCGACTTCTGAATGCAGTACACGGCCATCCGGTGTAACTGGTGGCTCAGTGATCGACATTTTATGAGAAACGTAATCACCTGATGTCATACCATGAATTGTCATAACACCATCAGTGTCAGCCGAGGTTCTGAGTGACACACAATCGGATGTTACGAAAATCCTGTACATCGGCTATACCGAGTAAATAAACTTTAGGGTTAGTCATAGTATTAGCTTAACGTCCTGATTATTGATGAACTATAATTAATTTTAAAATCAACTTACGATAAGCTTAACGCATAATAACCGAAAGTTCTACGGAACCACGTGCTAAACCGGTTATCCCTGCCCCCTTTGAATATAACTCATATTCAAGAGTTTTCGTTATATTGACATTGTTTTCATTTGCGTTAATACGACCAAGCTCGACTATAGTCTGGTCTAAACGTATCGGTAATTTAGCCCCATTGTGGTGCACAAATAATTTTACATACGCAGCAGCTTGATTACTTGCGTTATTTAAATTGACATCAAAAGCATTACCAGAATAGAACTCTGGTTTAACGTTAGCTGAAATTCCGATATATGCGTCAACTTGATCCTTAAATTGGCTACAATTTATCGTCATAGGGCGTTGAACGGAAGCTAATAAAGTACCGTTGGCTGCACTAGAATCGTTAATACCAAAATTAATTTTATTCGGAGTCTGCAAGCTGCATGTTAGTCCAGAAACAGTGATATTTATCGCTTCTGTTTTGGATACTAGCATCTTCCAATTCCCTTCATAAAGGGTACGCCAGTCTTTAACAGAGGTACCTATATCGTGTTTTAAGTGATATGTGCCACCTTTTTGATTCCCAGTGCCATATATTAGCAAACGACCCGTTGTATATACATTATGTTGTATACTAATTTCAGGCGTTGTTTGATAAGGTTCAAAAATACAGTTTCTAGAATGTGGAAATTGATTCGTACCAGAACCCCAACCATTGAAATGCCCTGTTACAGTATCGATCTCTCGGTAAGGCCAGTCAATTCTTGTTCGTCTATCCGTAAAAGTAAACTCAGGAACTAGCATTAGGTCATTACTGATTGGCATTCCATATATACCATCAATTTCCATCAGACTATTCAGATGACATTGGTTGTATGAGCCATTGTAATAGTTGGTTAATGAAACATACGGAACTATTTCACCGATATTATCAGTTGTATTAACTTTTGAATGTGATGAAGAGTAATTACCAAATACTCCAACTAAACCACGACCATTAAATACCTTAACGTCCGCAGCTAATGTTGGCAAAGTTATACTTGTCAAAATGATTGCTAATAAAATCTTTTTCATCATATTACCCTAATGTCATAGAAACCGCTATGATCAACTCCTAAGATTATTATCATATCTTTACGCCCTCAATAATCTCTATGTATACTTTTAAAATAAATTGAATCCCATTTTCCAAGTAATCAATTATATAAGATTGATTACTACTGTATTGATATCCGTTTAACCACAATGCTACATTATCTTTCAAACGATAATCCGTATGGTTAAATTATGAAAAACTATCGTCGTCTTTTTGTAGATTATCTCAATGCGGCAAAGTCAATATATGCATCTAAGTTACATATATTGACATAAATGGTTTAGCGGATAATTAATACCATCAAGGATTTTATCTCGATATTCAACACACTTTTCTTTAGGATTAATCACAGTATTAAATTTACCGTCATAATTATTGATGAACTATAATTAATTTTAAAATTAACTTACGATAAGCTTAACGCATAATAACCGAAAGTTCTACGGAACCACGTGCTAAACCGGTTATCCCTGCCCCCTTTGAATATAACTCATATTCAAGAGTTTTCGTTATATTGACATTGTTTTCATTTGCTTTAATACGACCAAGCTCGACCATAGTCTGGTCTAAACGTATCGGTAATTTAGCCCCATTGTGGTGAACAAATAATTTTACATACGCAGCAGCTCGATTACTTGAATTAATTAAATTAACGTCGTAATTATTCCCTGAATAGTACTCGGGTTTAACGTTAGCAGATATTCCAATATATGCATCAACTTGATCCTTAAATTGACTACAACTTATGGCTATCGGACGTTGAACAGATGCTAATAGAGTACCTGCTGCTGCATTCGAATCTTGAATACCAAAATTAATTTTATTCGGGGTCTGCAAGCTGCATGTTAGCCCAGAAACAGTGACATTGATGGGATCCGCTTTATCTACTAATTTTACCCATGACCCTTCATTAAGATTACGCCAGTCTTTGATCGAGGTGCCTATATTATCTTTTAAATAATACGTACCACTTTTTTGATTCCCAGTACCATATACTAGCAAGCGACCTGTTAGGAAAACCTCATGTTCGATAATAGTTTCTGGCGTTGTTTGATAAGGTTCAAAAATACAATTCCGATACCATGGAAATTGATTTGTACCTGAACCCCAGCCATTGAAATGCCCTGTTACTATATCGAATGGAGCAGGCCGAGGATAAATTAATCCCTTTCTTCGCTCATCTGTAAAAGTAAACTCAGGCACTAGCATTAGATCATTACTAATTGGTATTCCGTAAATACCATCAATTTGCATTAGAGCGGCTTGATAGCAAAGGTTATATGAACCATTGAAAGAATTGGTTAATGTAACATAGAAATAAGAATCTCCAACGTTACCGTATGTTACCATTTTATTTTTTGCAGTGTAATTCCCAAACACTCCAACTAAGCCACGCCCATTGAACACCTTAACGTTTGCGGCTAATGATGACATTGTTATACTTGTCAAAATGATTGCGAATAAAATTTTTTTCATCATATTACTCAAATTAGTTATTGGCATGTAACAGCTAAATTGCGCAGCGACGAGTAGGTGTTTTCAGTCGACTTACTCATATCAAATGGAACTTGACATTGCTCAGAGTTTGCTCTTCCCCATACTACTGATAATGTCCCTTTTTCAGGTAACCCGCTTATATATACACGACCATTTTCACCAACAATTCCTGATATTAAACTAGAACTATCTTGTTCTGATTGTTGTAGTGATGCTACAGCTCCCATTGGAATAGTTTTTGGACCCGTTAAGGTGAGCATCGCCTGATACCCTTTCAAGGTATTAAACTGAGTTTTAACTAAAGCGCCTTTTGTTGGATACACATTAACGGATGTTTCTTTACTTTCAACATCTGTTGGTAATGTATTAATATCTAGATTAATAATATTTTGGCTGTATTCCATCATATTAGGCACAATAGCGTAACCCCGAGAGTCAATAACGGCCATCCCATTATTGATACTTGTTCCCGCAGCATCTGGCGCATACACTACAGCAGCAGAATTACCAATGAACTGACCCAATGTAACCCCACCAGGGTGAATGACGGCAGCACCATTTCCATTCGCGTAAGTTAGCTGACTTTCACGACTATAACTGTATCCGCCTCCCACATATCCTTTACTTCCTTGATAACCGACGTTAACCGAACTGGATAATTTTTGGTCTCGGTTATCACCACTTTCGCTTAATTGGTAAGTAAACTTATTATCTAGTAGCTGCCCATTAACACCAAGCTGTTGGTAAGTTCTTCCGCTATTGTCGTGGCTTATCTGGAAGCTGCTACTAATATTTTCAATATTTTTATTATTTGAAAACAGACTAAATGGCACGCTAACGTTGAAGCTAATTTGGCGGTTTTCAGGCCAGTTTCCGTCACCTTGTGTACGGCTAATACTGTAATCAATACCATAAGATAAACCTTTATAGAAACCGCTATAACCAATCCCTAAGGTCGTTATCGTATCTTTACGTCCCCAATAATCACTACGCATACCTCTAAAATAAATTGAACCCCATTTACCAAGAGATTGGTTTATATAAGATTGAAAGCTACTACGTTGACGTCCGTTTAACCACGGTGCAACATTATCTTTCAAACGATAACCTGCATGGTTAAAGTCTGAAAAGCTATAATAGTCTTTTGTTGAGTACCTCAACGCGGTCAAGTCAATAGATGTACCAAAATCAGATAAGTTCTTTGAGTAACGAAGTCTGAAGGATTGACCTTGCTTATCTTCATTTCTAATTGTGGCATAGGCATGGGTAGCATCGATTGACATGGCACCAAATGAACCTAATGAGAAACCTGTACCAACAATACCAGTCCAGTAATGATTAGCCCCTAAAAAACCGGTATACAATGTGACCGCTTTTGGTAATCCATATATGAGTGTCCCCATCAAGAAATTACTTTTTTTATTACCATCGGTTATGCCACCATTGTATTGACCTGCCGCAACTTCATATTTAAATGTTCCAGCTCGTTGCATTACGGGCAATGATGAGAATGCTTGAGTGAATACTCGAACAGAGCCATCTTCCTCATGAATTGAAACCTCCAAGTCCCCAGCTGTACCTGTTGGATAAAGGTCATTAATCACAAATGGTCCTGGTGCAACGTATGTTTGGTATATGGTATTACCATTTTGGCTTATAGTTATGCGGGAATTAGATGATGCAACACCTCTAATTTGTGGCGCAAATCCCCTATCACCTCGTGCTAACATCTGCTCATTGGATAATAAACGAACCCCTTTTACTGGGACACTGTCAAGTACATCATTGAGTGTGCTCGTTTCACCCATTACAATTTCAGAATTTAAGTGCTGAATATCCCTTGAAACGGTTGTGTTATTAAAATCACTTTGGTGATTACGTACCGTCTTACCGTCAAATTTATTTTCATTTTCAAGGTAAAAATATTGGGAACGTAAACGCCACGCACCAAGATTTAATCCGCCTGTAATGTTGGCAAAAATTGAGTTATTCTTTGTTTTACCGCCAATTCCACCCGTAAATTCTTGTCGGCTCCCACTGACTTGATAGTTTAATATCAGGCCAGGTAAACCTTGGTCAAGAAGCTCTATCGGTACAGCACCTCTAGCCTTCTGGTTCATAGAGATTTGCGGGATATTTAAATTTAGTGTTAATTTTGAAACATCGAATTGAACTTGTGCATTTTCTATTACCGATGATAGAGAGGTAATTTTGTGAGTCGCAGGCATTCCTTTCAATATAGAATTACCTTGAATATTTACGCCGAACTCCTCTAGCATAGCGGGAGTAAATTCAGGAACAATGTTACCTTCACCATCTTGTGTGAAATATATTTCCTTCTGGCCTATCTCCTCTTTATTTATTTTCATAGTAACTATGTAACGGCCAGGAGCTACTGTATCAGAACGTGCAAATACAGATAAATCGATACTATCTTTATCTGTTCCTGCCGGCAGGTTTAAAAGAGCGGGATCAAAATAAGGCTCAGCACTAGTTACCCCCCCAAACAGACAAAACATAAGCGCTATTGAGATAGGTTTTAAGATAAATATTCTGTTGTTCATAATATACTCTCATCCAATACGCCAGTGCTCAGTTTTGTTATTAATCCATATTCATTTAAAGCTTGCCAAGTAACCTCACCAGAAACAGATTGAGGTAATTCAATTTGGTTTTCACTAAATGGAGGAATACTGTCATCAATTAATTTCATTGGCACTTTATATGAACCAATAGTTAATGAGGTCAATGTTATTGAAAGAGCTGACGGGTTTTTGATCGTCAGTTTATTTTTATTTATAGAAAAACGCATTTTTTCCACTTCCTTGTCAATCCGTAATTCTTCAATTGCTTTAGGTCGATAAAGCATTTTTAAATAGAGTGTTGGAGTAACAATAAACTCCGAGGTGTTCTTATCTGATACTTCTGGAATAATTCTTAATGAAACATAAAATACACTTTCTCTATCTTTTGCTAAATTGCCATCAGCAACCCGTTGTATTTTCCAACTATAGCGAACGCCACTATCTAAACGATGTAATGGCGGTGTGATTAAAAAAATATCTGATTCTTTATTAATCAGTGGCTTCAACGTTTTTTCATTTGCAGCAATGATTTGAGACTGGACGAGTATTGCCTCGCTATTCGCATTCTCTAACATGGTTGAAACACCATTTTTTTCCGATTCTTTATAAACTATACGTTCAGGTGAAAATAACAAACCATTCATGATATCGGTATTTGCGAAAGACGATCCCATATAATAAACAAAAGAAACAATTAAAATAATGATTTTTTTAACTATTGACATGTTTTCCTCTCGCCTAATATTAGTGAAGCCGTATTATCTTCACTATCACCACCATAATCATTAACTGCTTTCCATACTATTTTACTCGACTGATTTACTTCACCAGTATTGTTTATTAAGTATCTGCTTTTTGGTGGAATTATTACTCCAGATATTTTCGGATACTGTTTATTATTTATTTTTAGAGAGCTTAATGTTATATGATATGGAGATGGATTTTCTATACATACATTCTTTTTATGTAAATAAAACTGTAGCCCTTTAATTGCATCTTCACTTGATTGTGTTAATCCATTGGGGCGATAAAATAGTTTTATAACTAAACGTGTACCTATCGATAACTTTGCCACCTGTTCTTCATTATTGTTAGTTGTAACACCTGGTATACCAATAACACTAAAATAAAATAAGGATTCTTTATCTTTAGGCAGTTGAGTTATTTTTTCTTCAGGCAAAATTTTCATTGCCTGCTGACTATTTGGATTCAATCGATATAGTGGTGGTGTAACTAAAAATACGCCTGATTCTTTCTGCCCAATAGGCGTATCAAACACCCCTGATTGAACTAAATATACACTGTCACTATCGTTTTTTAAGGTAATGGATTCTTGCGTTGAATCACCATTCCAAATAATTCTTGTTTGTTCTAATAGTAGCCCTGCATAAGCATTAGAAGATAAGTCTGTTAATAAAATTAAAGTACCAACCAAACAAAATAATGAAAATATGATTCTACGCATATTATATATCCTAGATTAGCTAGTCAGTGAGTACGGTGAATATCATTGACGCTTTAAAACTACCTTTTGTTATTTGATTCGTATCGTTACATTCACCGCAAGATAATGCTGTTGTCACTGTAAAGGTATCACCGATAGCATTACTAGAGTTAAGCCGGAAAAGAACATCACCATCTGTTTTCGCAATGTTATTAACTAATAACTTAATACCGACACCTTTTGAGGTTCCACTTTCTTTGAATAAAGGTTTTCCATTGAAAATTTCTGTTTGTCCAGATACAAAAATTTTGCTTTTAGATAAATCGCTAACATTTGTACATTTTGCTAGCTTCAAAGTTATATCTCGATTTAACTTTGTGGTTTCACCAGAATCGTTTTTGACAATATCAACTGGTGAAACTTTTTTGTAATCAATCACAGCTTCTGAAACATCAACTTCACAAGTCTTTTTATAAAAAGTCGCTTCAAAATCGACAGCAACAGTATTCACTTGTGCTAATACTGATTGGCAGAATACAATCGATACAAAAGATAAAATTAACCGCAGCACATTGGTATCCTCTTTTTTGAATTATGGCATTACAACGGTTAATAAAATTGATGCTTTTGCAGAACCCGCTGTAACGGTGCTATTGTCTGCTTGACGTACAAATCCGATGGTCATTGGTAAAGAACCTTTTGTACTTCCAGCAGGTAAATAAAAGCTTTCATTATTTTTTAAGGTTTTTCCCTTAGAGTAGAACCCTACCAACTCTGACACTTCGCCATTTTTCAGCATAAAACCAACCCCTTTTGCTCCAGCAGGGTTCTCTGTTAAAAATAGATTAGGGTCATTTGATACATCACCTGTTACCATTACTTCGGGCATCACCGTTGTTTCATAATCTCGACATTGGTATGAAAGTTTTATTGGCGTAATATCTACAGCATCATTTAATCTAAAATCTCCGACAACAGGACGACGAGTCATTTCGATATTTGATGGCGTTACCTCAATGTCACATTCACCAATACTTTGTATATCTGCAAGTATTTCTAGTTTATTTCCTGCAAAAGATTGCATTGTAGAAGCCATTAATAAACATGCGACTAAGGTGGATAATTTATGGTTTCGTATGTTCAACATAGCCCCCTAAATCATTAATAGTTACCCAAGTGATTGGGCCTGTATTCACAGTTGTCGGATAAATTATATTGCTAAAAGGCGCCACCATCGTGTTGTTCTTTTTAGCTGAAATATCTATATGCTTATTACCAACTTTTAAAGATGCTAATGTAATATAATAAGGAGAGTTGTTTGTGACTTGCACACCGCCTTGAACTGCTGAAAACGTCAAACTTTCTTGTGCTTTATCAGAAGTCTGAACTAACCCAGTTGGGCGATAAAATACTTTAATCACATTTTCTATTGCAATTTTTACATCACCTTTCATATTTGAAACATCCAACTCTGAATTTTTTTCACTGCGTGCGATTGCTCTTGCATGTAAGTAATAAATTGATTCACGATCTTTCGGTAAATTCATTGAGCTAGAGGTTTCAGTAATACGAACATCTCGCTGTTGTCCCGGTTTCAAATAGAGCATAGGAGGAAGAATATCAAATACCTTCTCTTGGGTAGAATCACTAGGTGTTTTCGTTAAATATACCTGAACCAGATATTCTTCGTTCTCTGTACTATTGCGAACAGTTACCGGAATAGATTGGCTATTTTGTGGAAAAACAATTCGAGTAGTATTAAGGCCTACCCCAGCAGCTGATAGTCCTGTAATTTCAAGACCAAATATCATCATTCCAATTATTGAGTATCTGATAGTTGACATCAAATTCATAATTTATCTCCAATAGTCATTCTATTAAGTAACAAGTAATAAATGAGATGGCCATTTCTGCCATCTCATTTAAATAATTATTATTCGTAGCTTACAGAGAATGTAATTGGAGCATCAATGCGTTGTGAAGCAGGAGTTCCTACTGTTGAATATAAGCCAACGTTCATTGCGATTGAAGCAGAAGAACCTTGAGCTAATCCAGTCACAGAAGTTAAATCAACACTTGTGTTAGGTTTAACTGGTTTAGAATCAGCAGTTAATTTAACACCAACAGTTGCATTTGCAGTGTTGTTGAAGTAATCACCATTCGCGTCCAATGCAGTTCCTTTAGCAAATAATTGAACTGATGCACCGGTTTGATCTTTGCTACAATTAGTTAATTGTAGAGTGAAGTCTTTTGCACTTGAAGCAATATCACCAGCTGCTGTAATATCCGCAGAAATGTGAGTACCTAAGTCAATATTAGGATTGCTAACACTTAAATCACAGGTTGCAGCTGCGATTTGACCTGAAACATTTACTTGAGCGTTTTGACCTGCAGAAGCAGCACCAGCGAATCCTAAGCCAGCAGCAACACATAGAGCAATCATATTTTTTTGATTAAACATAATAAGACCTTAAATATTTATTAATAATTGGGTGTAAGTTAATATTTATCCTACGATTACAACACCCTTTTTAATCGCAGGACTTAAATAGAAATGAATTGATTTCAACTTAATGAATAGGCTGATCGATTCTTTTCCTGTTTTCTTTTAAAGAAATTTATTTTTAAACTCTAAATTCATGTTTTCCATATACACTCATATTTCCATATTGACATCCACGTTTAATTAATTGAAAAAAACTTAACTTACTTAATTAACGGGATTGGCGAAGATTCTAATCCAAAAAAAATTTTTTTCTAGAGTGAATATTCATGCAGTGAGTAAGCAAATGTAATTGTCTTTTATTTTTAATAATTCAATCGTTAAATATTCTTCATTAAAAATGAGAGTTAAACGTTCAATTGTCCCTATAGTTGTTCTTAACTATAATTTAACACCCACTTAACTTGCTCATATTGTGCGCACCACCACCAATGAACAATAATCATATGAATAAAAAGACATTTTTAATCTTTTAACTTTAAAATGATTTGACTTAAAAAATTATCATCAACAAAAAAACAACACATAATGCATAATAAAAATTGAAACTCATAAACCCCGCTATTAAGGTTTAGTATTGAATTAAAAACAGATTTTTCTTAAAATTTTTTATTGTTTTATTGAAATATATGTTTACATTTATTTACTAACACATAAATATAATAACCTATTTTCTGAGTATTTTTTTAATTTAACTAGAATTTTTTTACTGCCAAATATCAGAATATATCCCTTAAGTATAAAATGATGTGTAAATACTCAATCCGTATCCTTAAATTTAAAAAAATCATATAGTGAAGTAATGTTACTATTATGTAGTGTATCGAAAGCATTTCTAGTTAGATAAGGTATTAGTAATCAGTTGCTAATACTCATGCTGTTGGACATTTCGCCTCAAATGAGTGTTTCGAGCTTTATGGGATATTTAAAAGGGAAAAGTAGCCTAATGCTTTATGAACAGTTCGGCGATTTAAAGTTTAAATATCGTAAAAGAGAATTTTGGTGCGGAGGATACTCTGTTGATACGGTGGGTAAGAATACGAAACGAATACAAGAATACATAAAACATCAATTAGAACAGGATAAATTGGGTAAACAATTGTCGACCCCTTATCTATGTACCGTGTTTTGAATCAAGTCATAAACCGGAGCTACGTGGCATTGCAAGATGGCGAGATGTTTTTGGCTGAGAAAAATCTAATACCGTATAAATATCACATACGCATACCTCTCCCGATACGTTTAGCCGCAGTACAATATCTCATCTCGCTTGGTCACTTAATAATTTGAATAATTGTAATGGTTCCACATCCACTTCTTTATCATGTTATCAATTTATACCAACCTAACATATACGTTAATTCATATATATGTGAGTGTTAAATATTAGCGGCGAGTTATCGCCGCTATCAACATTAATACTCAGAGAGATGGATAATCTGTATACCCTTCTGCGCCACCACCATAAAAGCTTTCAGGGCGCTGAGGATTGAGTGCAGCTTTATTTTTAAGGCGAACGACGAGATCAGGGTTAGCAATAAAATCACGACCAAATGCAACAGCATCAATCAACCCTTTCTCGATTAAATTTTCTGCCTTTTCTGTAGTGTAAGCGCCAGCACCAATGATCACACCGTGGAAGCGTTCACGCACTTTTTGACGGAAATCATCAGTATATGGTTGACCGCCCGCCCAATCAGGTTCAGACAGATGCAAATAGGCAATATGACGTTTGTCTAGCTCTTCAATGAGATACAGGGCATCGTCAACTTCATTCGGCCCATTATCGGTATTTTGAAATGTACCTATAGGTGAGATACGGATCCCAATATGTTCAGACCCCCATTCCGCACAAACTGCATCAACAACATCTAAAAGAAAACGAGCACGATTTTCCCTTGTTCCACCATATTGGTCAGTACGGTGATTCGCGGATGGAGAGAGAAATTGATGCAGTAAATAACCGTGAGCAGCATGCAATTCAGCCATATCAAAACCTGCTTCCCGTGCATTAGCAACCGCTTGACGGAAGTCATTAACGATCGCTGGAATTTCTTCTGTTTCTAATGCACGAGGCATGGATGTATCGACACGGATAGCGCGGCCATTTTCATCGCGTAATGATGTCCGTGTTCCTGCACTTATTGCTGAAGGTGCGACGGGAGCTAACCCATTAGGCTGAAGGCTAACATGAGAAATTCGCCCGGTATGCCACAATTGAACAGCAATACGCCCTCCTGCTTCATGAACCGTTGAAGTGATTTTTTTCCATGCAGCGATTTGCTCGGCGCTATGTAGCCCTGGAGCTCCGGCATAGCCTTTTGATTGTGCAGAAATTTGAGTCGCCTCTGAAATGATCAACCCAGCGGTGGCACGTTGGCGATAATATTCCCCCATTAATGGAGTCGGAATATCGCCGGGTTCAATGCTACGTAAACGGGTTAGTGGTGCCATAAAAATACGATTTGGTGCGGTTAGTGTACCCACTTTAAGAGGTGTAAATAGTTTTTTCTGTGACATAAAAGCTCCAGATTAGACCGGTCGACTAGTAATTGAGTAAATAAAAACGCCTATTAACTTTCAGGCGCTGCAATCATTTTTTCCACATAGGCCAGTGCGCTTTCCATCGGCTTATTACTACGCGATATTTTTGCCTGTAAATTTGCACCTAACCATAAAGAATAAAGAACCCGTGCGATAGATAGCGACTCCCCTGAAAAATTCAGTGATTTTTCATCACGCCCATTTTCCAGTGTTTGTGCCAGTAGCGCGATGACTTGGCTCACACCTTGATCCATCGCAATGTTCATATCTTCTGATAGATCACATACCTCTGCTGATAACTTCACCGTCAAACAGCCTGTTGTATGATCAAACTGGCAAGTGTTGTTTAACATTTTTCCATAATAGGCAAGTAAACGATCACGATGATTACCTGCTCCATGCTCGAAGTGCTTCACCAACTTTTGTAGATAGCCGGCGTAATAGTGCTCTAACATCGCAACACCAAAAGCTTCTTTAGAGCGGAAATAATGATAAAACGACCCTTTTGGTACTTCTGCCGTTTTTAGCAACTCACTTAGCCCCATTCCAGTAAAACCACGCTGAAGACAAAGGCGCTCACCAGTGACAAGAAGATGTTCCCGGGTATCATGTTCAGTCTTTCTGTTCATATCGACAATGTAATAGACCGATCGGTCTGATGCAAGATTTATTTTGTTTATTATACATGACAAAATTATTAACTCTGAAAATATCACAGGTTTTCAAAGGTAAAATTTTTTATTTGTACTACTCGTGGTAGCATGGGCGTGTATTAAACGCGCCAGTATTTTGAAAATGTAATACTGTAATTACCCAAATCCTCATTCTGCCATATTCTGATTTGTTGATGACTTATTAGTGTATGATCCTGTTGATAAAATTAATAACAAAGACACTAAAGCTAATATGAATTTTGAACATATTGATACTAGCATACTGCAACAAGTTAAATCCGCCTGTCAGCTCATTGACAAACACCTTGGCGAGATACTAAATAGTATTTACCTTTATGGCTCCACATTACATGGTGGCCTAAAACCTCTTAGTGATATTGACTTACTCGTTACTGTCGATACCCCTCTTTCAGAGCAGCAACGTCAACAATTGATGAGCGAACTTTTAACGGTTTCGGCTTGGCCAGGTTCCGATCCAAAACAACGCGCGTTAGAGGTAACAGTCTTACTTAATGAATCAGTTAAGAAATGGCATTACCCTCCTCGCCGTGAATTACAATTTGGCGAGTGGCTTAGAGATGATATTGTTTCAGGGATATTTGAGCCGCCTCAAATCGACCCTGATATCGCTATTTTACTGACTAAAGTTCACCAGCACAGCATTGCAATACTAGGTAACGATGCTGCTCACTCTTTTCCGCCTATTCCGTTCAGTGATTTATCAAAAGCGCTAAAAGCGACACTAGAACAATGGAACGATCAGGACGACTGGGAACATGATGAATGTAATATTATTCTCGCCTTAGCACGCATTTTGTATACCTTGTCGACACAAAAAATTGCCTCCAAATCAGAGGCTGCGGATTGGTTATTACATAGGATTAATACCCCCTCACACTATCAATTGTTGTCAGCGGCACAACGAACCTATTTAACCGGTGAGACCTTTGATGTTTCAAACTCAAAAGCAATCGAAGATTTTATTCTTACAATAAAATCTCAATGTGAAGAGCGGCTTGCAAAGTAAAAACTCAAAAAAATCATTTCTATGGCGTTTATATGATACAAAAACACAAGGGCTAGCAAAAATACGCCCTCATAGTTGCTGACGGTTATGATTATCCAACTGCCCCGTCAGATATTGATGACTGGATTACCTGTGGTGTAAATTATGATGAATGGGATATTACACCATTCATCCACTGTATTGATGACAAAATTGCTTAAGGTAAATTTAATTACATCCTCTTAGGTTACCCTTTTGCAAAAGCACATCCTGTATTAGCTAATAAAATTTCATATGCCTTCTTTTAGAAACCCCATTAGATATCACTTTATCTCGACGCATTTTACGGAACCGCCAAAACGCAATTCGCCATGAAATTTTTGCAAATATCAGCGAATAGTTTCGCGGCCTTCTTATGTTGCGATACAGGAAAGAGAAAAAAAAGACAGTGATTACATTATTGACGGTATGTTACCCTTAGAAGAAATAGTGAAATTGATCTTAGAAAAGATCTCTTAAAATACAAAATAGCATAACAAATGTGACAGCGTCACTAATGTGGCTGGCTGATTGTCTAAGAGCCAGCCTTATGATTGCGTGCCTTCATTCCAACATGGGAGTATAGTAGTCGCTTCGATTGGATTGATATCACCGTTTTTATTATGGAATTAACTCCTTTAGTGAAAAATATTCGACAGATCCTAGCCACAGATACACCAATAATTGATGTTCGCGCGCCTATTGAATTTAAACAAGGCTCAATGCCAGCAGCTCATAATTTGCCTTTAATGAATGATGCAGAGCGTGCAGCTGTTGGGACCTGTTACAAACAGCAAGGTTCGAAAAAAGCGGTCGAATTAGGCCACCAATTGGTTAATGGTGCCATTCGCTCAGAACGACTAGCTGCATGGCATAAAGCTTGCCAACAATTTCCCCAAGGCTATATCTGCTGTGCTCGAGGTGGCATGCGTTCACACATTGTTCAGCAATGGCTACGTGAAATCGGTATTGAATACCCATTAATTGTTGGTGGTTATAAAGCCTTACGACAGACAGTTA
The DNA here is from genome assembly GCF_028477945.1 of Providencia sp. PROV261. NCBI lineage: Bacteria > Pseudomonadati > Pseudomonadota > Gammaproteobacteria > Enterobacterales > Morganellaceae > Providencia > Providencia sp. PROV261. The sequence continues at coordinate 28,903 of NZ_JAMPMC010000013.1, forward strand.
TTGAGTTAACAAAAGAGTTAGTACAACGACCGATTGTCCTTATTGGTGGGTGTACTGGTAGTGGAAAAACAACAATGGTACGTAAACTGCCCGATGGTATTGATCTTGAGGGTATCGCTCATCATAGAGGCTCTTCTTTTGGTCGCACACTACAACAGCAATATTCGCAAGCTACATTTGAAAATCATCTTGCTGTTGAACTGCTGAAAAAATCACAACAATATTCCCGCTGGGTCATCGAAGATGAAGGCCGTGCAATTGGTGCAAATAGCCTCCCTCAACCTTTACGTACCCAAATGGCACAAGCATCATTAGTGGTCGTTGAAGATCCATTTGAATTACGCTTAGAGCGGCTTAAAGCTGAGTATTTTGATCGTATGACTCACGACTTTTTAAGTACTTATGGTGAAGAGCAAGGCTGGGAGGCTTACAGTGAATACTTGCATCATGGCATATCGGCAATTCGTCGTCGTTTAGGCACACAACGCGCGGCAGAACTCAGCACCTTGCTAGATAGCGCATTAATCGAACAACAAAAAAGCGGCTCAACAGAGGCCCATTTTGCTTGGTTATGCCCCCTACTTCATGAATATTACGACCCAATGTACCACTATCAACTCGAGAAAAAACAAGATCGAATTATATATCGTGGTTGCTATGAGGATGTTTTACAGTGGCTTACCGCTAATGCGTTTTAAAAGAAATGAGCCTACTTACAGAGCCAATCTCATCCCTCTGTAAGTAGTAATAAGTTCTATTGGTCAATTCAAGGTAGTACAGTTAACGGAAACCTCGCCGATGGTTATGTGTTGACCAACTGTATGTTTCATCACTAGCAGCTAACTTGTCTTTCCTTTTTTGTGCCCTCGCTTTTTTCGCTGCTAATTCAACTTCCCTTGATATTTCAGCAACAATTTCATTTTTTACCCTACTGTGCTCCGCATTGGTTAATTCACGCCCCAATTTCTTTCTCTCTTGACCGAGCCGCGTATTTACTCTAACCCGTTGAGCATCGGTCATTTCTTGCAGCGTTAACATTTTCATTGGTTCACCTCTGTCATCGCGTAGGAGTTAATAATATAGCACTCAAACTGCTAAAAAGGTGGTCATATAGATCAATTTTACGATATCAATCATTCTTTTTCTGATGGCCTTATTGACCCTAGCTTGATAAATACCCGTGATTTTTTAAAAGCAAACCAATGGGATTTTTATTAATGCCAAACCAAAAAATACTTAAGTGATATTTATTTTTCACCCTCTTTGAGAGTTAAATAAATTTATACTTTAGTAAATGAAAATAAATATACCGCCTAGTTGAGTAAAGGCTATTGATATCGAATTTTATCGGCGTTACGGTTAAGTGATTGATATCACTAGCACAGCATGAGGTTTAATTTAATGCGATATTTAGCAATTTTAATTATAGGTTCAATTACAACCTCTGCTTATGCTGATAATATCTATTTGAAAAATGGAGATTCTCTGTCAGGAATGATAAGTATTATTGATGATAATAAGGTGCTTATTAAAACCAGTTATGCTGGAGAATTAAGGGTCAAACTAAATGATATAAAGACATTTGATATTGATGAACCGGTCGTTATCAAACTGCGTTCTCCAGATAAATGGCAACAAATCGATGCAATTGAAGCGTCAAAAGAAGGCGAAATAATCCTAATTAGTGGTGATAAGCATCAAAAAATGAGAATTAACGATGATTTGGTTTTAAGTAAAAAACTAGAGGGTACTCCCCTAAAACAAACAAAAATCACGGGTGGAATAAATGCAGGCGCTACCTATAATAAAGGGGCCTCAAGCAGTGAGAAATATTCATTCGATGCCAATATGCAAATATCGGCGAAAGATTGGCGCCATGGATTAAATGGTGCAATGCTCCGGAATAAAGATGACCATAACGTCAGTAGTTATTACTACAATTTAGGTTATGAATTAGACTATTTTATTAATCCATCTTTCTTCTGGCGTGGCTCACTTAATTATCAACATGATTGGATCGAAGACATAAAATCCAAAGGTGGTGTTGGCACAGGCCCTGGTTGGCAAGTATGGAATACCGAGCTAAGTTCGCTTTCATTTACTGGCCTTCTCAGTTATCAACACATGACATATCGCAATGGGGTCAATGATAATTATATGCAAGGGTCATTGGCTTGGGATTTTAACCAATACCTATTTGCTAAAACAATAAGCATCTACACCAAAGGTCGTATTGGTCGAGGATTTAATAATGATGTGAGCCTCGATTTAAATGCTCGACTTGGCATGATGTATCACTTAACCGATGGACTAAATTTGAATGCCAGTATTATTAGAGAAAAAATCAATGCAGATAAAGGTGATTCTAACAATACCAACTATACCATCGGTGTTGGATATAAATGGTAACTGCTATCATTGTTTATCGTATACATACGATGTTTACACTGAGTGATATTTAGTTAATATCTGTTATGTTGGATCTTAGGTTAATCAACTGATAATTCATAGCTATTGCCATCAGCATCTTCAGCGATAAGTTCGCCATAACCATCCCATTCAACATCAACATCCACTTCTTCACCATCTGAATTAGTTATTATACCTGTTCCGTATTTCCCTTGAATATCAATATTCCCGCTGACACTTTCACCATAATCATCAGTTCCAGAAACATCATAATTATACCCATATGGTGAACCTGTACCATAACGATAATTGTAGAGGTAATCATCAGCATATACGATGCCAGAAAAAAAGAATGTTAATATAAAAAGAAAATAGCCCTTCATTAAATATCCTTACATGGCAACATTAGCCTTGATTAGTTTGATGCATATATTCCCAAGGAATTCAGTAGTTCTGCATCTATAAACACATTAAGCGGTAACCCGTATGTTTGTCGATAACGCGTTATCGCGTTTCTAGTTGCAGGCCCCATCACACCATCTATTACCCCATCAAAATAATTTCTCTCAAAAAGTGCATATTGAACCCGCATCACCAATCTTTTACGTTGTTCTGCTGTTAGTGTTGATTGCCTAATATTTGCTGCATAGTCATTTTTGTTAGCTGAATTTTGTGCATTTCCAGATAAATTACGCTGCTGATTATTTGTCGCTGGAGCCGAATAAGATGGTGTTACAGGAGCCGAACGATAATAACCACCACCCGAGGAAGAACGATGAGAACTGTGGCTACGATGGCTTCGATGTGAACTATGACTTCGATGACCTGCAATATATATTGGCGTTTCAGTATTTAAAGGAGCAAAAATAAGATCATCGGGTTGATAAGATTGTTCATTTTTAAACGTAATCGCAGAGTCTGCAAATACTTGATTATTTAGCACAAGAAACCCAGGTAATAATGCTGCTAAATTCCATTTTTTCATACTATAACTCTCGGTGGTTGGTGGTATTGACCATAAGATGAACTAAAATACCCTCCACATTCGCCCATCATTTTGCAGTGAAGGCAATCATCAGGATAGTAATTCTTCCAATCAGATATTGATTGAACACTATACTGCCATAGATCCTGTGAGATATGACAGAGAGGATAATTAAATAATACAATAGGTAATTGAGATCTTTCTGCGATATCAATCGCTTTTTGTAGTGATTCAAGATAGGTCTCAGGATTTACGTAAAGCGATTTCCAATTTTTACGAGCCCACCCTGTCGCTTCCAAATTCATCACTGAAATTTGATTGATGTTTGAAAAAACACGTCCTGCCATTTCAACAACAGCATATAGATCTGAATAATTATAGTTTGTAGGAATAAATCTTAATTCTATGTTTAATCCACTGTTACCAGCATTGATAATGCCTGATATTGTTTCTTCAAATGCACCATCACTTGATACTAGTTTATTGTGTATACTTGCTGAGGCTGAATATAGCGGGATCCCAAAAGTAATAGGAAGCTCTTTTGCAATATTTGCTACTTGTTTTGTAAACATTAAATCTTTAAATGCTCTGCCATTCGTCAGAATATGTAATGCTGTTTTTGGCGTATTATTTTTAACATCCTCCAAAAACTCAATAAATTCAATTCCATAAAGCAAAGGCTCACCACCACTAATTCCAATAACTCCTTCTAATTTAAATGCAGCTAACGCTTGTGTAGCAACATCTAATAACCAACTATCGGATATATTCTTAGGTGGCTGAGAGCAGAATAAACATAAGTTATTACATCTTTCTGTCAGCAATAGCGTATTATGATTGGCTTTTCTAGAAAGAATAATTCTCATTTTGTTCATTGTTACAGAAGCAATATCACCACTTTCGATTGAATGATATAATGTTTCATCCGCTATAACATGTTTCACTCCAGCAGTATGGTATTCTGCACTCTTTTCCTTAACGACTAGGATATTATCAAAATAAAATTCAGGGCTCGATAGCTGGTCCTTATATAGTTGGTAATATCCAGCAGGAATTGGCTCAAGTAATATAAATTGATCATTTCTTACAACGTTAGGCATAAGACCATTCCTTTAGAATCTTTGCATCTTCATTGTTTTTTATTATTTTAGATAATAAGAGATTAAACATACCTTTATGATATAAACAGAAACGCGATAAGCTTTTATTACCGATAGGCTCACCGAATAGGCTAATATTTTGGCATGGGTCAACGCCACAAAAAGGTTGATACGCACAATTATCACATCCGACATGGAGCATATTCAGTGAGTCAGACAGCAATTGATGGTAGATAGGATTTTGTGAAAATATAAGCTGCTCTATATCTCCAATGGAAAAATCAATATCAGGATGGACTTTTTGTAACATTCTAGTCTCATCACTACCATATAGCTTTCCATCATAATTAAATAGTAAGCTATTGAAAATCAATCCACTAGGTGATTTCAAATCTGCGTATCCAGCAAAATTTGGATTATTTATTCTTTTAATGTGGATTGCAGCAGAATGTTCGACAAATGGAATTCCTTGCTTATTTTTTTCAAGAACAAGCTCTAATAGTTTGGAATAAAAAGCAAGATACTCATCAATAGTGTAATCCTCTTTGTTTTTAGCGAATCCATAAGGACTAATAGGCCGAATAAAAATATCGAATATTTCTAACGATTGATGTGCATCCAGTAGCAAATGTGGGGAGTCAAGTAAAGCTTTTGTCACTGTGGTCACTGTTGCAACATGTGATTTACCAAGCGCTCTCTGTAATTTTTTAATATTGTTTTCAACGAGTTGAAATGAATTGCCATTGGGTAAAATTCTATTCTTATTATGGATAGATTCCGTTCCATCAAGAGAAACCGAATAATAGATAGGTTTATTGATAGACCAATCAATCATATCATCGTTAAGCAAAGATAGACTTGATGTAATAACAAATTCAATATTTTCTTCCCCAAGTACTATCACGGCTTCTTGATATATTTTTTTTATTAAATCAAAACGTAGTAGAGGCTCCCCTCCCTGAATTTCTATTTTGTATGGTTTAGATGAAAGCTTTTTTATTAATGATATTATTTTAGGGATTTTTTCTTCTTTAAGATCAAAATTTTTGGCTGATAATGAGGCGCGACTAACTTGGCAATATTTACACGTATGATCGCATCTGAGAGTCGGTACTATCATAAAAATAGGAGAAAATTTGATCTCATTTGTTATTTTTTTTCCAAGTGCTGAAGAAAGCATCTTCTCTGCTAACAAAACATTATTGCTAATAAATAGCTTTTCTATTAGTTCTTTGTTTAGTTGCTCATTCGATGTTGCATGTTCGTTAACTAACTCAAAAAAATTTTCAGACTTTAGCGTGGTCGAATAACCTGCAAGATTACTTATGAAAAAATCTTCTTCACTTATTTTTTCAAAATTAAAAGGTAAAAGATTCATTGAGATAAACGCTCATCAATACTGGCCAATACTTTACTCATAATCGAGCTTCTGATATCTCTTGTCTTTATATCAATCTGTTCTCTTAAAGTATAATCATTCAATAGGCGATTAAATTGAAATAAAGTATCATCATTACAGTCTTTAAAGGACACCTCATACGTAGTGTCTTTTTCTGTCAATGTCCATTCTGTTATTGATGTCATCCAGTATAACGACTGTCTTATGACAGAGATCGAATACTGTTCTTTTTGTAGGGTTAGTCTATTCATTGTACATAACTAGTTATAAAATTAAAAAATATACCTTAAGTTTAAGGGGATTTAATTTGGAATTCTCTTAAAGACTAAGGCAAATAATACCAACCAATTTTTTACTTATAGTTAACAATAAAATCCAACATCTTAAATCTATTTAAATTTTGCTCATCTGCCATTCTCAATAGCGTAATAACATCGATGGGTAACTTATACCTTATTGATAGATATTAGAATAAAATTGACTCAAAACGCCCTCGATATTTTATTAATTTGCTTGTATTTTCAAAGTGGCTGGATCCCAAAAAGGAAATGATAGCAATGAAATTAACACAACTTTGGCGCAAGCACCCTTCAAGCGAGCATTTAACTACCCCACGTGTGATGGCTCGTGTTTTCGTGAAGCAAGGTGAATTAGAAAGTAGCATTGCGTTTTACGAACAACTGCAACAAGTCACTATAGACGGTTTTTTCCCTTTCCCTGAGCACCAACTGCGTCTTGCCATGGTAGGTGCTTTCTTGATCATTGAAGGGCCAGATGACAAATTGGCCCCCTTTACGAGTACTCATACGACATTCCTCGTTGATGATGTGCAACCTTATTACGATAAATTAGTCGAACAAGGCGCGAAAATTATTTTCCCACTACAAGATGTACCAACCGGAAGGGCTTTTAATGCAGTTCATCCCGATGGCACAGTTATTGAATATGTTCATCACCGCCCAAATCATGAGGGCCAATAACCGCAGTACAAAACACATTGACAACCCAACATCTTAATAGCGTCAGCGCTTAATTTCTCTCGCGCTTATAACTGTTTTACAATAAGCGCTTTGAGACTTTATATCTCATATGCATAAGTTAAATAAATGACCCTAATATGTACGCCATACACTGATATAAAATTAATCTATTCCTGCCATTAAGCCTACCTCATATTTTATCTTTCTTATTTCTTATAGAGATTTAACTATTAGCGTCAAATTTTGTTATTAAATAAATTTTCAGTGTAATTAATTGTAATTATGCATAAAAATTATTGAGCTTGGTGCTATATCCAAGGTTTATAGTATAAACCTGTTCAACGATGGAGGACTGTATCATGTCATTTCTCAGTTGGTTATTTGGCTTAGGCAAGCATTCTCGATATTCAAAACATGGGCGTTATTCAGGTCATGGCGGTTATTCTAAACATGGTCGCCAACATGACCAATATGAATATCAAAATCGCGATAGCTACTCTGATGTTAATCAGCAATATCAAAATATTATGCGATGTAAACAGTGCAACTCAATCTTAAATAAAGAAGCGAAATTCTGTAGTGAATGTGGTCTACCGGTATAAATAAGAGCCTAAAAAACCCTACTATAGGTACACAATATGAAAATATCTTTTTTTTACCAAATAAATCACTATCCACTTTATATGAAAAATTTTATCGCATCGCCAACTAAGATGGGAACTGTCTTGCCCTCTTCTCGTTGGTTATGTAATACCATGCTCAACAATATTGATTGGAGAAACAGTTATAAAATCGCAGAAATCGGTGCGGGTAACGGTGTTATAACGCAATATATTTTGCAACGAATGTCATCGTTAGCATATTTAGAACTCTATGAAATCAATAATGATTTCATTAAAATTTTGCAGAAGATAGACGATCATCGAACAACAATTCATCATTGCTCAGCAGAATATCTATCGGGTGATTATGATATTGTTATTTCAGGGATCCCTTTTCGTTCACTAAGAAAGAAGATGGGGATGAAAATTCTCAAAAAGGTACAAGAGAGGTTAATAAAAAACAACGGAAGCCTTATATTATTTCAATATACTCAAGGGTGTGAGTCCATGTTCTCACGTTACTTTTCCTTTACCAAAAAGAGGGTTTATCTAAATTTTCCACCAGCCTGGGTGTACACCTGTAAACCAAAATTAGACAGTGACGACTGATCTTCGGATAATAAGAGTACCGTAATGAATATATATGACATGTCACCTTAGAACGGTTTTAACGGCTTTAAGGTGACATCATAAACCCCAACCATTATTGGGTTAATGCTTTCCTACGTTGCAATAACCATTTATCTAGTTCATTTGCAAATTGTTGCCGGTCACGTTGACTTAGACTTGCAGGTCCCCCTGTTTGTACACCGCTTGCCCTCATCGTATCCATAAAGTCTCTAATTGTTAAACGCTCACGAATGGTCGCTTCACTATAACGCTCTCCCCTTGGATTTAACGCAATAGCGCCTTTTTCCATCACTTCCGCCGCTAAAGGAATATCAGCAGTAATCACTAAATCACCCAATTGTGCACGACGTACTATTTCATTATCTGCCACATCAAACCCTGCTGGAACTTGCAAGGTACGCAAAAAGGCTGAAGGAGGAACGGTTAACCGTTGATTAGCGACGAACGTTATCTGAACTTTCTCGCGATCTGCCGCGCGGTACAGCACTTCTTTAATCACTTTCGGACAGGCGTCAGCATCTACCCAAATAAACATAAAGTTACCCCGTAACTACAATATTAAAGGCTATCTTACCAAGATATAACAGCAAGGTGAGTTTTATTTTACATAGCACTTTTACTTTTCGTTCACGGTGATGAGGGTATATTGTTTCCATAAGGCAAACACAGTTAATAAACCAAAGAAAAATGGAACCGCTAATGTTAATTCGAGGTAGACCAACCGGTTAATATGCAAATGTGGCTCTTTGGGCACTAAATAGTACGCGAGCGGTGCCGCTAAAAAGGCCGAAATAATAGCAATAACAAAAAGGTTTTTAAGTCTATGAATATTTTCCCATTGATTTTCTTGGCTTTGTCGATAATGGTACTGCCAGTATTTATAACACAGATACAGTGCACCGAATAAAGAGCCCGCATGCTGCAATAGCTTATAAATAGCAATCTCTTGGCTATCCGTCATAATATTTAAATTTGATTTAAGAAATGTAAAATGACGAACAACAGCCCCTGTATCATGAGTAAATGAATCCCAAATAATGTGTGTTAGCGCTCCGAGAAAAAATGAAAATATCAGGATGGCGCCATTTTTTGTGCTCCACCGCCAATTTTGGGGAAACTGAAATGGTACCACCTTTGATAACGGAACTCGGAGCCAATAAGTCACAACATAAATAATCAAGCAAATTGGCAGCCCCGTATAAAACCATCCAACGACATGATGGGCTTGTGCCGCTATTTGATACAGCCCAAAAGAATAAAGCAGATCTGGGCTTAAACTCCCCAAAATTAGTGCTGGTAAACTAAGCCATCGACCAAGCTTAGATTGTTTTAATGGAAACACCACTGCTGGGTGAGAAAAAGTCCATGGCATACAAACAATCCCTTACAACAGAAAAACGTTTATTTTGCACTCATGATCCGATTTGTATTATGAGATAAATCGTAAAGCCATTGATATATTAAGCTTATTTCCTATTACGCTATGAGTGCTAAGCTAACAAGCTAACTCCATTCGCTCTTATAGCATTAAGCATATCAACCCCAAATTTAATTTCAGGGTTGATAAATTGCCATTAAATTAATGAGTTAAATGTTGAAATAAATCTATCAACATCTTCCTGAGTTGTTGACCAGGAAGTACAAAGGCGCAAACAGCTTTTCCCTGCTTCAGGCTCACAAATCTTACGCAATACGTAATGAGACATCAATTTAGTCGCAAGTTCGTTAGGTAAAACCACAAAAATTTGATTAGATTCTGGTGGCGCAAGGAAACCAAAACCTTTTTCCTCAAAAAGGTTCACTAGCTGTGTCGCTTTATCATTAACATATGCCCCCAATTGAAAAAATAGGTCATCGCTAAACAGTGCATCAAATTGTGCCGCCAACAACCAACCCTTTGCTTGCAAAGCGCCTTTTTGTTTTAGGGTATAGCGGAAATCAGACTTAAGTGCAGGATTTAAAAGCACCAATACTTCTGCTGAAAAAGCGCCTATTTTTGTTCCACCGATATAGAACATATCCGTCATTTGAGCGATTTCTTCGATTGTTAAATCACTCTTGTTCGACATTAATCCAGATGCTAAACGCGCCCCATCCATAAATAGCCACAAACCATATTGATCACAGGCCTCCCTTAGAGCCTGAAGTTCATGTTTACGATATACAGTACCTATTTCTGTTGAGTTACTGATATAGACTAATTTGGGTTGTACTGCATGCTCATCACTATGCTCGCCAAGTACCGCCTGAATATGCTTTGGTTCAAGTTTACCGGAGTCTGAGCTAACGGTGAGGACCTTATGGCCTGTTGCTTCAATAGCCCCTGTTTCATGGGTCGCAATATGCCCAGAATCGACGGCAATTACGGCTTGATGTGGACGCAAAACATGGGAAATGGCTGTTAAATTGGTGATCGTACCACCATTAAAAAAGTGAATATCTGCGTCTGTACGCCCTATTCTAGACTTAATTTTCTCCGCAATTTGTTGAGTATATTTATCTGTTCCATAACCATCAAAACGGCTTCCAACTAAATCATTTAGCGCTTTCATGACTGCGGGGTGTGCTATTTCATTATAATCATTTTGAAAACTGTACATCATTATTCCCAGTGCTGTTTTTGTTAATATTTTTCATAGCACTATTTATATTCGGATACACAGCAATCTTCAATAGCCTGAACGACATCAGTCGTTTTAATGCTGTTTAAACTTTCTCAAGTAGTTTTTAAAATTATTACAACAAAAATTTATGAGCAAAATAAGGGGTTATATTCTTTTTATCTGTAAGACATTATTAGCTTATCAGCGACGTCCTTTTTTACTGGCAACGCCGAAAAGTGATATTGATTCTAAATTCCCCTAAAACCGGATGGCATCCTGCTTTAATGCTACGTACGCCATGGTAATTTAGCCTAGATTTTCCCCCCCAAACCACCACATCACCATGCTCTAATAGTAGTGCTGTCTTGGGCGTTTCACGAGTTAAGCCACCAAAATCAAATGTTGCAGGTAGCCCTAGAGAAAAAGAGACGATCGGTTGAGAAAAATCCATTTCATCTTTGTCTTGATGTAGTGATAATTTTGCCCCAACAGAATAACGATTGATTAAGCATGCATCTGGTGAAAAATGATAAAAACCAGCCATTTCAGCGGCCTTCCTTGCTAATTCGATAAAAATTGTCGGCATTTCGGGCCAAGGCTTATTTGTGACAGGGTCACTCTTTTGGTACCGATAACCTTTATGATCAGTTACCCATCCCCAAGGGCCACAGTTGGTCATCGCCACTGACATACCATATCCACCCGGTGTCACCATATATCGAAAAGGTGATTGCTCTACCACCTCATCAAGTGCTGATATCAATGCCTGCCCATTCCCTAATAAAAAACCTTTTAATAAGAAAGCATCTTCGGCAATTAACAACCTATTGTCTTCATCCGAAAACAGCATATTCACCTCAATCCAAATTAACTAAATAACGTTCATAGTATAACCGGTAATGAGTGATCCGCTTCTCACAAAACTACATTATCATTGCTTTTTAATCTGATGGTTCAAAGCGATTAAGCACAGGTATACCAAGCTATTTTCTCGTTTCTTATAGTACTACATCCCGACTTTTCTCCCATTATTGGTAAACAAAAATTAATCATTTCAAACATTCCGGCCGATATTAACAGCAGACATCGACGATTAATGTCACAGTTATTGTTTAATAAGCAATAATTTGATTAGCCAATATATTCAACTTAACGCGATTAATTCGAGTTTTTATCTATACTTAAATCTGATTTTGATTTCTTTTCGCTCAAGTTAGAATTTCATTAATCACATTAAAATATTTTATAAAAGTAGAGTTTATAATTAAATGACCAAATACTCCTGCAAAATTACCGTAGCCCTACTATTTATTAGCTCAATCGCTCACGGCATAACGCTAGAAAATACTGATTTTTCTATCGCCATTGAACCCGAAACCTTAAAAATGACTTATCAAGATGAGATCATTAATGAAGGCACTCAGTATACCCCTGTTGAAAAGCTTAACTCGGGTGCAGATAGCGCCAAGTGGTATTGGCCAGATAAACAGATGGAAGTGACGGCTCATCTTGAAGGTAAACAACTTCATTTACGCTTTACCACAACACAAACTCAACAACTCTTTTGGTATCAATCTCCTATCACAGTTTCAGCGCTATATTTGCCGTTAGGTGAAGGCAGTCACATCCCCACTGACAATCCCATATGGCAACAGTATTTAATCAATGAACAAAATGGGATTGATACTAACTATGACCTTAAACTCCCATTATGGGGCCAACAGCAAAAACACGTTTATAGCTGGTTAATGGCAAATCCATTTGGTAATCAGATTGATTTTACGACCCAATCTAAACAGCTGAAAATGTCTGCTCGTCATGTCTTTGACCAATTTAATCTAAACCGTCCCTTTGATGTAATACTCTCAATTGGCGATACCCCATTGGATGGCGCTTTCGCTTACCGCCAATATTTAGAATCAAAGGGTGAAATTAAAACATTACGAGAAAAATTCGCGGATATCCCCGATGGACAAAAGCTAATTGGTGCGACTCACATTTATGTATGGGGTAAAGGGTTGCTTGATCAGCAAGATATTAAAGATTGGCAAGGGTTAAGCCAATATTTACAATCTCCGAATGGTCAGTCTATTTGGGATGCACTAGAACAAGAAGCGCAAGAAGCATTCAAAAAGATTAAGCTCTCACCGCCTGAAAAATGGCAGCAACCATACTTAGTTGGAGCTTTGAATGAAGCCTTCAAGCGTATCGTTCCTAATCAAAAAACACCTGACGATAGTGATTTTTTATACTCTCAGAAGCTACAAGCACAAAAAATAAAGCAAGTTGTTACACAGCAGTTAGGGCCATGGTTAATCGCAAGCGAAAACTGGGGGCAAGGTTTATCAATTCCACTGATTAACCAGCTCAACATTAGAGGACTAGATAAACTTTGGTTAGGAGTTGATAATTGGACCGTAACCTTTTATCAGCCTCAAGCAGTTGAACAAGCCATCGAGCTGGGTTATTTAATTGGCAGTTATGACTCCTATGATACCGGGATCCCTGTTGGTACAAATGACCAATGGCTTACCGCTCAAGTCACCAACGAATTACGCGAAAAATGCGCCATTGTGCAGGAAAAAGGCACCAAATTAGCTGGGTTTAGTGGCAAAGGTTACTACCTGAATCCAGGCTGCATGTTAAGTTATTCACAAGATAGGATCAGAAAATTACTTGAGCTTTCATCAACGAATAGTTTATTCCTTGATGTCGATGGTACAGCGATGGTAACAAATGACTATAATCCAGAAAATCGCACAAGTGCAGAGCAAATGACACACGCCCGTAATGCACGTATGCAGTGGATTGAAAAAAACCTTAGAATTCCTTTAGGATCTGAAGATGGCAATGCCTTAACAGCAAAGCATTTAATGTTTGCCCATGGGATGGAAACGTGGGGTTTTGGTTGGGGCGATCCTAGTATCCATAAAGATAAGCATTCTCCTTACTATTTAGGTGCCTGGTGGCCTGAAAGTGAACCAGCGACCTTTTTTAAACAAGCAAAATTAAAACAACCTTATTTAACCGTTGTATTTGATCCCCGTTGGCGTCTCCCAATGTACCAAGCTGTCTTCCATGATACTATTATTAGTACTCATCACTGGACCTTTGATAACCTCAAATTCCCCGAAGTACAGGTAACGAGAGAGTTACTCAGCCAGTTATATAATACCGCGCCTTTATACAATTTAAGCCGTAGCACCCTTCACCAGCGCCTCCCCGCCATGATGAAATCTAACAGTGTTTATCGGCCACTACACGAGGCTTTATGGGATCAAAAAATGGTCGGCTTTCAATGGCTTGATAATCAAGGCTGGGTACAAGAAACTCGCTTCAGTGATGGCTCAATAATCATGGCCAATTTTTCTAAGCAAGTATTTAAAGATTTACCTCCACAATCGTTAAAAGCCATTTTGTCTGACGGACGGGTCATTAAGCAGAACTACGCTCGTTAGCTTCATTATCTTCAAATAACATTAAAGGGTAAGTTTCATATGCAACTTACCCTTTATGCCACATAGATACTACGTCGTTTAGCTAGTTATGCTAGCTGCTGTAATCTACGCTGTGCTAATCGTTTTTCTGATTGTTGGCTTGTCCATACGCTGCCTAATATCACCATCATACCTAAAAGCTGTAATAAACTTAAGCTCTGATCTAATACTACCCAACCTAATATGACAGCACTAACTGGACTTAAAAACCCTAAAGAAGCGACTGAGCTTGGGCCTAGCAAGGCAAGTCCTCTAAACCATAAAGCATAAGTCAATGCGCCACCAATTAAAGTCAGATAGCTTATCCCTATCATATTAATAACCGTTAATGATGGTAATGAAGGCTCTAACCACAGAGCGAATGGCAATAAAACGATCCCGCCAGCAGTTAATTGCCATGCTGTAAATATCAATGGCGTTACTGGTGGTTGCCAACGACGACTCAGCACGGTACCTGCCGCCATTGAAAAAGCGCCGGCGATACCCGCGATCACTCCCGTTAGATCTAGTGCAGCATTAGGGGTCAATAATAATATTGCAACACCCGCAATCCCTGCAAAAGACGAGGCTATAGACAATGCGGAAAGTGGGCTTTTTAATAACCAATAACTTAAGAATAATACAATCAGTGGTTGTATCGCCCCTACTGTTGCCGCGACGCCTCCGGGTAAACGATAGGCAGCAACAAACAAGAGCCACCAAAACAGCGAGAAGTTTAAAATCCCTAATAGCGTTACTCGTAACCACCAAATCCCTTGAGGTAATTTACGCAGCCAAATCAATAATAGCAATCCCGCAGGTAATGCCCTTAATACTGCCAATGTTAGCGGGAAGCCCGATGGTAACATCTCAGTAGTAATCAAATAGGTACTTCCCCAAACAATCGGCGCTAATGCCGTTAATAACAAAGCCGTATATCGGTTCATCATAAAACCCTTCTCATTTATCTTGATATCAAGATAGTTTTAAACTAACTTGACGTCAAGATAAATAGTTGTCATGATTGGCCTATGGATCGTATAGATAAAATCATTCAACAATGGGCACGTGAACGCCCTGATTTAGATATCAGCGCGATGGGGCTGATCGGTCGACTAGGTAATATTGTTCTCCACCTCACCCGTGAAATGGAGAAGGTTTTCGCACAATTTGGCCTTAACCGCTCTAGTTTTGATGTATTAGCGACACTACGTCGCGCGGGTCACCCATACACTCTCTCACCAGGTGATATGTTGGCTACACTGATGGTGACATCTGGCACAATGACCAATCGTATTGATCAACTTGAAAAAGCTGGGTTAGTTAAACGCCATCCCAATCCAGAAGATGGACGCGGCTTTTTGGTGTCATTAACCGATGATGGCTTATCCTTAATTAACCAAGCGATTGAAGCACATGTCGCTAATCAAGCAAGATTAGTGGCGGGGTTGAGCACTGACGAACAAAACGCATTAAATCAGCTTCTTAAAGTATTTCTAGTATCTTTAGAAAAATAAAAAAACAGCCAAATAACGACTGTTTTCCTTTATTACTCATCTCTGAAATATTTTCAACCTCACTAAAATGAGGCTCGACGGAAAATATCAAAATCAGGGCGTATTAAACTCAACTGTGTGTTCCCCCTATTTTCAGGGTACAACGTCACATAGCCACTCGCACGCTCCAATTGTACTTTCGCTGTTCCTCCCATTAACTTGTCATTACTAATTTTTTGCTGGCCAATATGGCTATTATTTGTATACATACTGCGCGATGTTGAGGGAACCGCACGCGAAGTTGATGCTTGAGCATACTGCTGGCTTGGCTGTAATGAGCCTAAACTTTCTGCACTTAAACGCCTATTAGCTGAAGGGGGGATCATTTCTACTTCTTGGGATGAAGAGGAAACGCCCGAGTGGCTAACTCTAGAAAGCCCGCTATCATGAGAGTGTGCACTATCAGATCCGAAAGAGCCTGCTTGAGCACGATTAGAAGATACAGAAGAGCGTCTTGATGACATTGATGAGATACCACTCTCTGCGCTTGTTCCCTCCCCTCCAGCGATAGCGCCGCGCCGCCCCATTCTACGTGCAAAAAAGTCGTGATGCTCTACTTCCGAGGCTCTTCTTAATTGAATTTGACCGTTTCCTACAGAATGTGCTCTATAACGCGGTGCTGGCATAGGCATTCTCTCTAGCCGCCATATAAACATGCCACTTGTCGCTATAACGGAAGTCACTCCAAGTGCAATAGAAGCCCATCCCAAATTTGCTGATGTCCGATTCGATGCTTCAGGTGAATCATCATGGGTCGCTATGCTAGCAATTCCGAGTGCCTCGCCTGCCACAGTTAAAAAAGTAGTACCGGCAAACCAAGCAAATGATGAGGTAATATAAGCAAATGCAATATTCGCCGAAGCAGATGCCAAGTTGGCTAGTATTCCAGTTATAGCAGCCGCCGGTGCTCGGCCCGTAGGATCAGTATAATTAATGGGGTCTCCATTACAGTAAACATAGGGATTGATCCCCCCTTCACCAAATGGGCTTAAACTATCAGGGCAGTTAAAACGCATAATCGTTGGATTATAAGCACGATAGCCATTACCTAAATGATAAACGCCAGTCAGCGGATCTTTTCTTTCACCATTAAAAGCCACATAGGTGTTTTCTTTAATTTCACTATCTCCATAGGGCAAAAATGTATGTGTATCCCCTTCTTCCATTTTCGAATGACGAGACCAACACACACTTTCATTATGACCCGCGGCCATAAAGACCAGTTGATTATCATCAACCACCGCACAGCACTCATGATCTGACTTAATCAGGCGAGTATTTTGCTTTTTGCTTGTATTAATTTCATGAACTAGTTCATCATCACGATAATAGAGATAATAGGTGCCATTATCGTGAGTTTCCTGTTTAACGAGTTGATTAGAGGCATTATAACCATACTTAGCACTCACTAAATCATTGACGCTGACATCCATGAGTCGGTTCAGCATATCGTATTTTAATGTTCTTCCTACTTCATCACATATCATTCTACCGCAAGCATCATATGTAAAAACAGTTGCAGGATAATGAGGGTTAGAGTGAGTGATACGTGTTAATTGAGTTGGATCTAACGTATTTTCATAATGGTAAGTACTGATATTTTCTTGTTGCCCCGAAAATACAGACACAACCTGACGCAAGTTATTCAGTGCATCGTATTCAAAAAATTGTTCGATAACATTCGCTCCCGTGCTATCTTTTGGAAGCTCACTGCCTTGCACAAAATAATTTGTTAAACGATTCCTCACATCATATTGATACTGCTCACTGCGGATTAATCGTGTATTTCGAAATGTGTTTTGAGTTGCGAGTAACCCATTCGCTAACCAACTTTTATTGATAATAAAATGCGTACCATTACTATCAATAATTTCCCGTGTCACTTCCTTATTAAACTCATCATAAGCATATTTAATCTCTACATATTCATCTGCTTTAGTGCTTTTTGCTTTACGGATAGCGGTTCGCCCTAATTCATCATATTCAAAAGTGACGATGATATTTGCATCGATTATGGATTCTATTTGCCCGTCTTTTCGCCATATATACCGAGTTTCATTGTTATCAATATCTGTATATTTGGCGACGGTCCCTAAAACAGTGCGCTCATATTGTGTTTTTCGCACTTGGTCATCAATCAAAAAATACTCTTCTATTAAGTCACCTTGTTGATTTAATTTATTTATATTGAGTGTGCTCTCCGATTTTGCAAAGACTATTTTTTGTGTGGCTACATCGTAATCAAATTGCTGTGTCGTTTCACTCGTCATCACTTTTTTTGTCAGACAATCTAATTCAGGAATATATTCGAAGTGAATTTTTTCTCCCGAAGGCAATATGACTACACTGGGTTCCGGATAAACGTTTTCATATTGAAATTGCGTTGTTCTTCCTCCTACAGTTTGACTTACTAGGCGCTCTAAGCCATCAAATTGTTGTTCACCAAGTAACCACATTTGTTGGGAGCGATCAGTAACGATTATTGCCGTCACCAGTTCATTCTGGGAATGGGGAGCGTATTGTCGATGGATCACTGTGCCATCTTCATATTTTTGAGTCACGATGCGATTAAAACAGTCGTAAGTGTTCTCAATACTGTGCCCTAACTCATCGGTTATTTTTAACAGGCGCCCAAGGGAGTCACTTTTATAATATTTGGCGGCAGCGACTTTCCCATCGATACCTAATAAATATTCAGATTCAATTTGCTGATTTTGTTTATTCAGCGTAATTACCGTTTTCCCGTGGCGGGATGCTGAGGCTACTTCTGTATTGATAGGATATGTTGTTTTGGTTAAGGCGATAGGGTCTATCTTTATCATATCCGTAACGCCGATAGATTGTGTTAATGCGGTAACCTCTCCCCAGCCATCATAGTTTGCCGTCGTTTGATAGATAAATTCGGCTGTATTTAAGCCAGATAAATGGTGATCATATTGCAAATGTTTAACTATTTTACCAAATGCATCATATTGGCAAGATTCTATTTTATGCCACTTTTTACTATCATAAGCATCTAATACATCTGTACGAATTTTCCGCCCTAAACCATCAAAATAGTGCTTAAACTGACTCCCACATTTATCTTTTTCAATGGTGATAACACCCTCCTCTATTTTTAAATATTTCCAAGAGACTGAGGTTTCATAAGGCGTATTTACTGCCGATTTTTTATAAGATGGGCGTCCTAATTTATCATAGGTATAAATTTGAACGACATTAAGCTGATTTATATCTTCAAGTACAACACCTCGTAATATCGACATCGTTTGAGTGGTGGTGGTAATGATATTATCAAAGCTAATATCTGTATTCTTTTTTATAATAGTATCGCCATTTAACTGATAATCAAATTGCTGATAGGATGTGAAATATTGTGAATTTTCACCCAAAGTATATTGAGTACTTCTAATTAATGATGGCGTACCATATCCTAGGCGTTTAGCATCTTGAAAATAACTGAAAGAGAGACACTTAAATAGTATTTCATCTGAATAAAATAGTTGTTTTGCGATTACTGCAATAGAGGTATTCGCCAAATTTTCATATCTATAATAGATTTTATTAATCGGCTCATTATGCTTTCTGCTTAATGGGTAAGTGATTTTTTCTTTCATATACCGAATAAACCCATTAACTTCGGCAGGACAATCCTCCTCCCCTTCGGCTTTATACCATGTTGTGACCACTCGAGTGCCATCGGGTGTTACTTGTAAAGTTTGATTGCCTTGTTCATCAAATTCATATTCGCTAATCTCTTTTCTTTGGTTACCCTCGTTATCAGTGATCGTGATAACCTGTGTTTTCATTAATTGGAACTGTTCAGGCTGAAAATGAATAGGCGTATATTTTTGAGCATAATATTCTATTTCATTTTTTGTTTTACAGCCATCTCGCTCTATTTCCTCACTAATTTGCAGATGATAATTATTAAATACACGAGTGGTTTTAATTTCACTGCTGCCATCAGAAATTGTTTCTGTAGAGCTATAAGTATAGTCTGTTAAAAGTTTATAAATATAATCACTATCACTCGTCCAATCACCAAAGTCGCCATTAAAACCTAAAAAATTATGCTCGCTATATTTGTAGCGTTTAACCGTTTTTTGCTGCCCAAAACCTGGATTAATGATATATGATGTAACAACCGGTAACCGCCCTGTTTTACCCGAGCTACTTGGGAAACGAAAACCAAACAGCTCACTGTACTCGACCTGCTCAGTCAGTCCTGTAGGATAAATAATTTGCGTTAGATAATGCTTATTGCTTTCAGTTAATGCCTCATAGCCAAAACGCCAATAAATAAACGCATTATCTTCATATTCACAAGCAATATAGTTAAGTTGCTCATGATTAATTAATGAAAATTTTATTAAGTACTCATCATTGGTTTCTGGAAAAACACGAATACTAACATAATGCGAGTAGTTTATTTCACAAAGTGTTTGAAATTCGTCTTTAACCCTTTTTAATAATGGGTATTCACCACTCCATGACCATGATAAGAATAATTCACGGCCTAATTCTGACATAATCTTTGTGGTAACATAATAATCCTCACCGATAAGAGTGAGGCTCTCAGATTTCCCATCCTTCCAAATAACAGTATAACCATCATGACTATTGGTATTATTTGTATATTTTAATATAAAGTGTTTAAGCCTTTTATTTATAACATTTACTGTTCCTGGTGTTATTTTATAACTTTCGCCACTGCTTAGCTCTAATGTATTATTACGCAAACAGAGCATCGTTATCCCTATTGAAAACCCTCTTCCAAAACCATAGTTAGCATCTTGCAGTGGCGAATAGGATACAGATAGAGCAAGATCCGGCCCAGAACGCTGATTAGCAATAATATTAACGAAAGGTATGCTGACAAGAAACTGTCCTGTTCTGACATCAACATTTGTCTTTAACTTCCCTAAGAAATTACCCGACTCGCTGCTGAATTGAGTACTCATAGTTCCCCTTTAATAAAAAATAGAAAAGTAGCACTAAATTTAGTTAGAATGATATTTAATGTTTAAAATCAAATAGCAAACATGATAATATCCATTTTCTCTTATCATGATAATCAGCGACTCAATTTAAAGTAAAAAATAAAAAACAACACAAAATATTAATTTTGTCTTGGTGCTATCTTATCTATTTTAAATTCAGACTTAATGCCAGCAATCAATAGGGTTGAATACTTACTAGGGGGAATAGCAAACTTCCTTATTCATCACCTATCGAATAAAGAAGTTTTCATAATAGATCACTAATCAAGAAAAAATAAAAAAGCACGTTTCGCTTTTTTATTATAACCATCCCTGCTTCTGATGCTGTGCGCAAATCGGGCATAAATGCGCGTTGGGCTGCCAAGACAAGAAAGCCAATCGACATTTTTCGCACTGAGCATCATAGTAGTGATATACCGTAGGCTGGTTATTTTTGGCGACTTGGGATTTGACTTCAATTGATTTTGGAAAACACACCACTTGGCAGCTCATGCAGCCAGTACAACGTTTTTCATCAAAGATAAATTGATTTTCTTCAATAAGGATCGCTTGTTCATCGCAAACTTTGGCACACGCACCACATAAAATACAGCTTGAGACATCAAGTTCAATATGGAACCAACTGTCTTGCGGATAGAGTTGTTTGCGGGCATTTAAACCCGTTCTCACTTGCCCTTTATTTAATGGATTCTCATCCAGTTTTTGACGAAAGAATAAGGAGCGACGGCCACTATCAATTTCTGGTGGTTGTGTTACTACCAATTGCCAAATAGGCTCTTGCAACGTTTTTAGCTGAATATTAAGCGCCGCCAGCACCGGCAACCATTTTTCTACCAGTGGCTCCGCAATTTCTACCCCATTTATCTGGTATTGCTTATGCCAAACTAATAACTCTTCCACACTTGCCAAAGGCTCATCATGGCTAATAACCAGATGATTGTTATGATAAGTACGTTCATGCGGCGAGATATTTTCGATTGCATCGACAGGACATGAAAACAAACAGTTCCCACATTGGTAACAAAGCTGGTTATCGATAGTTGCATTCATCGTCTCAAAAGAGATAGCCCCTACAGGGCAAACTTGTGAACAACTATCACAGACACTATTTTTGAGGCGTTTCCTCACACATTTATCATTGATAATGGGTTCAGGAGGAAGATCCATCCTAATAAAATGCCTCATACAACCAAACTCCATGATGTAACGATAAAATATAAAACGACTGAATACCCTCAGTAACCGAGTTAAAAAATCGCTTTCTTCTCGTAATATGAGCGAATGCGACTTAAGCTGAGGACTTTATTATACCTACTAATCAGAATTTAGGGGAATTATAGTAGGTAAATGATTGATCATGGACAGGTAACAATAACCTCGATTATTGCCTATAACCTAACGGTCACCATTTTGTAACCTAATACGATACAAGTAGACTATCAAACTATATACTCATCAATACTAACATTTACTTATTGAACATATAAATGCTTAGGCTCTACCATTTTTGCACTATAAGAACAGCCATTATATATCCTAAATTTATCCCTATCGCCCTGAATGACAGGTTAATCACTAAGTAGCGCTCGACTAGCCAATAAACCTATTTGCTGCAAAATATCATCAAGCAATGACTGAGTAATTTGGGATTGATTAAGTCTTTTTAATAACGGTTTTTTAGCGACGACAAAACCCAATACCTGCCCAATAAGTGCATGTGCACGAATAATTGCGGTTTGTTCATCAACTTGATTGATAAACTGAATCAAACTTGATAAACGCATATGGAAAGGTTCGATGAAATCACGATAAATAATTTCGTAATTTTCTGTCGGCTCAAGCTGTTCTCTTAAGATCAGTACAGAGTAATAATTGTGTTCTGGGAGCAGCAGAGCATGCCCAAGGCCCCCCATTAACATATGAAGTAATGTTTTAGCCCGTTCCGTCTGTATAGGACGTTGCGCTGTCAGCTCTGCAAAAGTACGGTCAAATTCATGAGTATTGCTAGCGGCCGCGAGGTCATTGGCAATTTTTTGAATAACAGCGGAATAGACGCCCAGCTTTCCTCCCATATGATAAGGAATGGCTGATTGGTTGACCCCGGCATTATCTGCTAATTGTCGGGTTCTCACTCCAGCAATTCCATGAAGAGCAAATAATTTGATCCCTTCGTTTATCAATTTTTCTTTTGTTGACTCAGATGAAAGCGTGTTTTTATTGGTCTCTGTCATATCCCGCTGTGGCCCTATGGGTTAAATATCGGCTCGCATCAAATAGGTGGAATTTTTGTTCAATTCGATCCCTTTTTCTTTGCCAACGACAACTGTTCCGCCTAGATTACATAAATGATAACCAAACGCACAATTAGGTTCAAACGCAAACGTCATACCTGCTTTTAGCACTAACTCTCTGCCTGGGTTGGGTAATCTCTCCAATTGACGATATTTTTGTGCAATCGGCAATGATTCAATACCGGGTGCAGTACCAAAACCAATTGGCCCGTAAGGGTTAATACTGTGGATCAGAGGATGCACATGCCAACCTTTTGATCTTAATAATGGTTGCTCCATTTTATCGACAACTTCGCCGAAGGTGACCCCTTCTTTTAGATATTCGACGCCAATTTCATAACATTCCCGTGAAATTTCAGCCGCTTTTTCAATATTTGGATGTACCTTACCTACTGCGACAGCAGCTTGGTGCTGTGTCTCATACATACCATATAATGCAAATATCTCAGTTAATACAATATCACCTTCTTGAATTTCACGAGGCTTTTGCGAACGGTATTGCCACGCAGGTTGCCCCCAACCGATATATTCAGGACCTGAGCCCATTAATATTTCCGCGGTGAATCCTCCCATAGACAAACATGTAGAGGTTACTGCCGCAGCGATATCGGCTTCCGTATTACCTGGAATAGCGGTTGCTCGCATGGCCTCGCTCATAGCTTCACCGATCATGGCCGCATGCTTAATATGCTCAAGTTCTTCTTCACTTTTAACGGAAGCGAGCTGGAAAAACTGTTTATATACCGGAACAAAATTGACATTTGGCAATCTTTTTTTAATTCCTGTTAAGGTGTTAAACGGCATTGCACCATCAAAATAAAAAGGGGGATATGGTTCCAAACCGATTACGCCTATATTTGCGCGAGAAGATACACCTAAATCAATTAATACTTGTGCAATGTTATGCCCTGTTTTGCCAACAACGATTTGTTCAGGCGCAATCCACTGCATATCACCACGCATGGCAGCTTGCATATGATCAGCAACCATCATAGGTGCAAACGTGACAACGACAGGCGCTTTATCAAGGTGGAATAAAACCACTGATCCTAGTCGGTCATTGGTAAAGTAATGATCGATGCAAAATGGGGCTGGTGCAGCAGACTCTCTGTCACCATATACCATTAATACTTCTAGATCATTGGCTTGCATAATTTGGCGCGCAAGCCCCCACCTTCTATCACGCTCATTAATTGTAAATGCGTTTGGGATCACTCTATTTTTCATAACAACCTCATTTAATTCATTTGAATGAATTAAATATAGATCAAAATTTGCTCTCCTGTCAAAAATATTTTCACCATCCTATACAATGAACGAGATAAATGACTCTAACTTTCTGTTTAAACTAACTTAAATTAACATTTAAAAATGTGTTATTTTTGAGTTTAAACTGACTGTCGACAACCTCCGTTTCGCATATTCAAAACTTGGCCGCCTGATCGTGGGTAACTCTTTTTCCCATAACGGGTTAGTTTTAATGTGATAACCCTCCGCTTTAGACGTTGTTATCAACTCAACTAATTCTTCTTTATTCGTTATGATGCATAACTCATCAAAACGCCCTATCTTTTTGGGTAAAGCAAACGTTGCTGGAAAATTAGCATCTAAATCCGTCACTGGACTTGTTGCATCAACACTGTGATGCACGACTTTCTCTGCCTCACCCACTAATGCGCGATTAATTAAAGAAATCATCTCTCTCACTCGTGGTGATGCATTACCAATTTCACTGTCTTCATTTTGATAAAAATGGTTTTCATCTCTATAAGCTTGGCTCAAATTTGCATCTGTTGGTAAGCGTTGATACTTTTCAACACGTTGGCGATATACCGAATGGGCAACATCGGGTACAGGGAGCATATCTTGATGACCAAAATCTCTCATGTGTGGGCCAATTAACAATAAATCATAATCAGCAGTGATAGGTAGGCAACTATCAATAGGTGCTAATACTTGAAGATATTTTTTCTCAAAATAAATTCGGTACTTTTGTTGCTGAGGCTCCCATTTGGCCTCAAATTGATAACTTTTCAAACTAGGCCCTTTCGCGGTAAATTGTTTGACCCCTTGTGAATTTTCTAAACTAAGGTTATCAATCGCTCCCATTTGCAGTAAGGTGTGTAATCGCTCCTCTGTTATTTCAAGAGGAATCGGCCGAGCATGACCTTTTTCAATACAACGACGAATAAAACCGTTATATTTATCAATGAGATCTTCAGATTTGTTTTCTAATTTACTAAAACGCTGATCAACACAAATCAACCCTGCCTGAGCCCCCCATGAAGCACTTTTACCTTTGATATGAAAGTTTTTTGTCGGGTAGCCCGCCGCAATTAAATCTGTCGCAAAGCGGTCTACAGGCCGAACGCCTATAATGCTATCTTGCTCCTTAGCAACTTGCTGCAATGGGAGCAAATGGCTTGATACCAATCCAGTATTTTGGCTAATACACTCGGTTAACTGCGCTATAGAATGCGTTGTTTTTTGCTCGGTAGGCTCATTTACAGCTTGAAGAGGCTCATAACCGATTTTGTTGTAGCTCTTATGTGTTTGTATCATTACTTTTCCTTACTTATTTATTCCTAATTCCCTCCCTTCTATCAAACTTTTCACCTCATTTCTTTAATAAAACAATGCTTGACATTTGATTTCAAAATCAATTATTTAATTGTTTAAAATGACATATAGAGATAATACAAAGCCAAATTATGCATGTATAATATAGTTATGTTAGTTAATGTATTCTCATTATCTCGTCGTCCTTTACCCCGCTTGTCAGCACGATATGACAAGCAAAGAACGTCTCTTTCAATTCTGAAATAAGGTCTATATATGAACAATTTCGAATTTTATAACCCAACACGTATTGTATTTGGTAAAGGGAAAATTGCTGAATTGAATAGATTGGTCTCCAAAGAGGCTAAAGTTCTAATTCTTTTTGGTGGTGAAAGTGCACGTAAAACAGGAACATTAGACGAAGTAGAACAAGCATTGGGTGAACGTGAAGTTGGTCTATTCAGCGGTATTGAGGCGAACCCTCGCTATGAAACTTTAATCAAAGCGGTAGATAAAATTCACCAAGAAGGCTACAACTATCTGCTCGCAGTTGGTGGTGGCTCAGTCATTGATGGCACCAAATTTGTTGCTGCGGCAGTTAATTTTGAGGGTGACCTCTGGGAAATTTTGACCAGTGGTGGAACCAAAGTAACATCCGCCTTACCCTTTGGCACCGTATTGACGCTCCCTGCCACAGGCTCCGAAATGAATAAAGGCTCAGTGATCACCCGTGAAGCGACGCAATCTAAACGCGCCTTTATGCATGACAGCCTCTATCCACAATTTTCTATTTTAGATCCTGTAAAAACCTTTACGCTGCCACCACGTCAAATCAGCAATGGTGTTGTTGACGCGTTTGTTCATCTAATGGAACAATATTTAACTTATCCTACTCATGCTTATGTACAAGATGCATTTGCAGAAGGTTTATTAAAAACGCTAATTGATATTGGGCCAAAAGCGTTAGCTACTCCGCATGACTATGATTTACGTGCAAGCTTAATGTGGACAGCCACTTTGGCACTAAATGGCCTTATCGGCGCGGGTGTACCACAAGACTGGTCGACACATATGTTAGGCCATGAGATTACAGCGCTATACGGCTTAGATCATGCTCAAACGCTAGCGATAGTCTTACCTTCTATGTTGAAGGAAAAATTACCGCAGAAACAAGCTAAACTGGTTCAATATGCTCAGCAAGTATGGGGGATCAACGAAGGGTCTGAGGAGCAAAAAGCTCTGCAAGCTATTGAGCTAACAAGAGCGTTTTTTGAGCGCATGGATGTCAAAACGCGTTTTAGCGATTATAACCTCAATGACGACGTGATTGATCCTCTTATTGAAAGTTTGACCCAAAATGGAATGACGGCACTGGGTGAGCATCATGATATTACGCCTGAAGTCAGTCGCCGAGTTTATGTAGCATCTCTATAATAAACCCCGCTCCCACCCTTGTGGTGGGATCACTAACTGGAGGTAAAAATGGATAATTCAACTTATACCCCACCGAAAGTCTGGCAATGGGAACAAGGTAATGGCGGACAGTTTGCAAATATCAATCGACCAGTATCAGGTGCGACGCATGAAAAAGAGCTACCGATTGGTAAACATCCCCTACAGCTTTACTCTTTAGGAACACCTAACGGGCAAAAAGTCACCATCATGTTAGAGGAATTACTCGAGCTGGGTATAAAAGAAGCCGAATATGATGCTTGGCTGATCAATATCAGAGAAGGTGATCAATTTAGCTCAGGTTTTGTCGAAATTAACCCTAACTCTAAAATTCCAGCATTAGTTGACCGAAGTGGCGAAAAACCTATCCGTGTTTTTGAGTCCGGTTCAATTTTGACTTATTTAGCTGAAAAATTTTCAGCATTCCTACCAACCACCCAACCGGAAAGAGCAGAAACCCTCTCTTGGCTCTTTTGGCAAATGGGTTCAGCGCCTTTTGTTGGCGGTGGATTTGGTCATTTTTACACCTATGCACCAGAAAAATTTGAATACCCCATCAATCGATTTGCGATGGAAACCAAGCGTCAACTTGATGTATTAGACCAGCGTTTAGCCAATAACCACTATATTGCAGGCGAACACTACTCTATTGCGGATATGGCAATCTGGCCATGGTATGGCGCGTTAGTCAAAGGCTGGTTATATGATGCTGATGAATTCCTCAGTACTCACGAATATCAACACCTAAACCGTTGGGCTGACGAAATTTATGCACGCCCAGCGGTACAACGAGGGCGTCGAGTTAACCGTTTACATGGCGACCCCGCACAACAAGTCCGCGAACGCCATGATGCAAGTGATCTTCGATAGCGCGTTTTAACCTGTATGACTTTATTAAGAGCCTTATGCGATTTGTATAAGGCTCTTTTATTTATACGCAGGATGAAATGGTCAGCGTGGGCGTTCGGCGAGTGATCATTAGCAATAAAATTGCAGAGCATATCGCCATGCAAAAGTTAAAACCTAACCCGAAGCTGACCGCATTTTTAAGTTGTTCAAAGGGAAATTGAGCCGAAAAGTGAGTTAATCCGTACTGCATCATCACAGAAACCATAGTGGCACCTATCGCGGCTCCGACTTGCTGCAATGTTGCAGTAAAGCCTGAAGCTTGTCCCGCTATCTGAACACTCACTTTAGCAAGAACTAAATTTAGCATCGGTGTCATGATCATACCTTGTGTAAACCCCACAAGGAATAAAACCGGCGTCAACCATAGTGCTGAGCTATTCGATGAAAACCAATATAGCATCACAAGTAACAGCATATAGCTTAAGCCATAAAATAGCGCGCCCCAAAATATTGTTCTTTCACCATAGCGATTAACCCAAAGAGGGGTGATTACCGATGAAATTACAAATCCAATGCTAGAAGGTACAAAAATCATACCTGACAAAAACGCGCTTAAGCCGATCCCTTTTTGCAGTAATAGAGATAACATTAAAGGGAAAGCGGAAGATGTTGCATAAACACTCATTACTACCAGTAATCCAATAACAAAGGGGCGATTACGCAGAATTTGCATACTGAATAATGGCGCTTTTCCTTGTTTCTCTAATCGGATTTCATAATAAGCAAAGATGGCCAACAGTAAGCCCCCACTGCTGAGTAATAGGCTACTTGTATTTAACCAACCCCATACGGGTAACATAAGCAATGGCAATAAAACACAGCAGATCCCTAAACCTGATAATATGACGCCACACCAATCAAGATTAATGCGGCATTTTTCTCCTTCGAGTAAAAAACGCGATAATGCGATAGCCAGTATGCCTATCGGTAAATTCACTAAAAAAATTGTCCGCCAACTCAAGTTAAATAGATCTAACGTGATCAGCCACCCTCCTAAAGCTTGCCCAGCAATAGCAGCGAGTCCTAAGCTCATTCCCAAATAGCCAAATGCTTTTTTCGCCTGTAACGGATTAAAATTGACACGGAGACTGGCATACACTTGGGGAAACAGTAATGCAGCAGATAGCCCTTGAAAAAATCTTGCGACCACCAGCAAGGTTGCTGTCGGTGCGAATGCACAAAATAAAGATGTGAGCGTAAAGCATGCCATACCCACGCGGTATAAGCATTTTTTACCGTAAATGTCTCCTAACCGACCTCCTGTAATGAGTAATAAACCAAAGGCTAATTCATAACCGACTATAATTAATGTTAGCTCAGTCAAATTGGCATTTAACGAATGCTGAATAGTCACAATGGCAACATTAACCACAAATAGATCAAAAATTGTTACGAACCCCGCCAATATTAATACAAAAAGAGCGATATGCTGATGTCGATTCATGATGTTCTCATTTATCTAGCCGAATAAAATGAGGACTATAAAGAATCCGTTATCATGGTACAATTTAACCATTTATACTATTACTAAAGGCAATAGGCTATGAAAGCGATGCAACGAATGCGCCCTGAGCTGGCTGAGTTTTTAAAGCAAAAACGGGAAAGTATTTCACCAGAAGAAGTCGGCCTACCGCGAACGACAAGGCGCAGGACTCCGGGGCTTCGTCGTGAAGAAGTTGCTGCTTTAGCTGGGGTTGGTTTGACTTGGTACACATGGCTTGAACAAGGTCGTGATATTGGCGTTTCGACGCAATTCCTTGATAATTTATCAGCCGCGTTACATTTAAATAGCGCTGAGCGTCAACACCTTTATTTGTTAACCCATAACCGCGAGCCGATAGCAACAGGTAATACCGAGCATCGTGTTCCTTCGGCTATTTCCCGCATGATCAGCGATTTTCCTGATCATTATCTCTGCTATGTGCTCAACTTGCACTGGGATGTGCTTGCTTATAATACTCGGGCCGATCACTATTTTCATTTTTCGGATGCGCAACCGTATTATTGCAATTTCCTCTATCTTCTATTTATGGATCCTCGCTACCAAGAACGCTTCGTTAATTGGCAACTTGTTGCCCAACAACTACTGGCCAGTTTTCGCCGTGATTATGCTCGCACCAAGAACAACCCCAATATTAAAAAAATGATTAACGCCCTGCTGGAACAATCAACTTTATTTAGCCAACTTTGGCATAAGCATGAAATTTACCAACCTTGTACAGGTATTCGTGAAATTGCTTATCAAGGTAAAGTGGAAAATTATGATTACTCTTCTTTGACATTTGATATTGAAAAAGGTAATCGGTTATTAGTCTACATTCCGAAATAACCTGATTGTTGTGAAATTATTGAAGCCGCTTTTCTGTATCATGTCAGTGATGACGCTGGGCGATACTGTAACATAGGCTTAAAGCCAAAAATAATAGCGTAATCCTCTATAAAGGTACTGCTATTCCTTCTATTGCCTATTTAAAAAACCCTAATCCTAGATAAGAGTTATCCAATATCTTGTTTTTATCTTTTTCAGCCTTTGTACTGACTCAGCCATTCCCTGTTATCACAAAATTCGGTAATTTATCTATTTAACAGAGAGTGCTACAACTCAATAACAATTATAACGTTAGGTCGTGGGTCATGTTGTCTAAATCAAATATTTCAAATAGCGCTTTACTCTGCTCTTCATTGCTATTAACCATTGGACGTGGAGCAACCTTGCCATTTATGGCGATTTACCTGACACGAGAATACCAAATGGCTATTGATATTGTGGGGATTGCAATGTCTCTTGCCTTAACTATCGGTGTCTTATTTAGTATGGGCTTTGGTATTTTGGCAGATAAAGTCGATAAGAAACGCTGTATGCTAATCGCTATTATTGCGTTTATTTTGGGCTTTATTGCAATTCCACTCTCAAGTCATGCCGTGCTTGTGGTTATTTTCTTCTCGTTAATAAATTGCTCTTATTCCGTCTTTTCAACCGTACTAAAAGGTTATTTTTCAGATACTCTTCCTCTTTCTATTAAAGCAAAGGTATTTTCCCTTAATTACACATTTTTGAATATCGGTTGGACCATCGGCCCGCCTCTTGGAACATGGTTATTGATGTATAACATCAATCTGCCATTTTGGTTAGCGGCAATTTCAGCGTCAATACCCGTTTTCTTTATTCAACACTTTGTACAAAGTGTGAAACCTGCTCCCCACCAAGAAGGCCAAAAGCGCTTATGGAACCCCGCTGCGATGCTACATGACAGAGCATTAGCATGGTTTATTTTGTCCACTTTTCTTGGCTCGCTGGTATTTGGCACCTTCACAACGTGGATATCTCAATATGTTATTACTGTATCCAACAGCGAGTTTGCACAAGCCGTCATCGGGGTCGTGCTTCCCATGAATGCAGTGGTTGTGGTTACTTTGCAATATATGGTAGGTAAACGCCTTACACCAGATAACCTTAAGCGTTATATGACGTTAGGTACTCTCTTTTTTGTCGGTGGCCTTGCCACATTTATGGAAGCTGACGAAAACTTATACTTATGGGCGCTAGGATCCTTTATTTTTACTCTCGGTGAGCTGATCTATGCGCCCGGTGAGTACATGTTGATTGATAATATTGCGCCGGAAGGCATGAAATCGAGCTATTTTTCGGCTCAAGCCCTTGGCTTGCTTGGCGGTGCATTCAACCCGATGCTTACAGGGGTCGTGCTCACAGAGCTTCCCCCTAAAGCCATTTTTATTATTTTAATGTTCTTCACGGTATTAGCTTGGATGAGCATGCTCAAAGGTATGAACGTCAGCAAACAACGACAAATCTTACAAACTCAGTAGGTACGAAGGGGGAAGCCAACTCCCGCTTCCTCATTATTGACTCGACCGAATATCTAATACACTCAGCACAATGGCAATGGTCAGCATTAGCATAATGATCATACTCATGGTAACCAGCCCATGGTAGCTCAATTCCCATGATAAAAGTGGCAGCATAGAAAACAGTACAATGTTATTAAAACTTTCCGAAACGGCTAATACTTGACCTTTGTTTTCGCCACTGCGCATCGCAACCATGGTGGTACTCAATGGCGCAGCCATCCCCAAAAAACCGCCCCAAATAACTAAACATGCTGTGTGTACCACCAGTGGAACATACGCTAAAACAAATGTGAGTACCGCCACTGCCATCAGAGAGATGACTAATAACAATCGTTGGCTATCATTTGATAAAAAATGATTGAGCCGACCGACTAATAGATTTCCGATAAATAACCCCACTCCAAACGCAGCAACGACAACACCGATTAGCGCGCTATCAATTGAAAATTTCAGTCTGAGTACCTCTCCTGACAATAAGAAAACACTGACCGCAGTGCCGTTCCATATTGCTTTAGCACTAATAAAACGAACTATTTTTATATCCTGTAGCCACTGGAATCCCCCTTGTTTTCTCACGTCTTGATGAGGCTTTGAAGGTGGCAATATTTTACAGGCACAAAACCATACGATAAGACTTCCTACTGTTGTCATAATAAAGGGCGCGTACCATGTTAAATACTCTGTTAATACGCCTGCTAACACAGGCCCTGATACGATCCCTATCGTCATACCAACCATCACCATCCCCATCGCTGTGGATTGCTGACGCGCTGGGAAGATATCTGCAATTAAAGCAAAAATGGTGGGTACTATCGCCGCCGACGCTAAGCCACCACAAATACGGAAGAACATTGCGATAGTGAAGTTCGGAGAAACAATGATAGCTAGGCTATCTATCGCAAATAGAAACATGGCTACTAACAATAACTTTCGCCGATCGATGCGATCAGAAAAATAACCTATCACTGGTGCTGTAACCGCATAAGTCAGCGCATAAGCTGAAATTAGCCATGATGCTTGTGCGCTACTGACCGAAAAAACCTCAGCCAGCGGTGTTAATGTTGCAGATAACATAAATTCAGTAGTACCCACTAGGTAAACCGCCGTAGCAAGTACCCATAATAAGTAACGATATGGTTGCATAATAATTCTCTTGAATAATAGACAGCCCTTCCGTGAACACAAGGTCACAGATAGGTGTTAAGGGCGATGGGGAATAAAATTAAAATGGATTAAAACAAGAAGTTAAAAAGTGGTATCAGGAAATAAGATATGAATGTTTGAAGCTAACTAGATGTTTAGATCTTATAAAACATCGACGCGCTCGTCAAGAGGCATTATGGTGCCCTTTCATCAATAAAAACACCATAATACCTTTAATTATAAACGGGTTAATTTTAATGTTTCCCCCAATATCTTTATTCCATTAAGACGCCTTGGGATCAACGGCAATGCGTAGTTAATACGTAAATGATGTGTAAAGCATCCATCAGATGAAAAGTGCTCTCCTGTTAGCACAATCACTTTATTGCGCTGTAAAACATCCATTAATTTACGGTTATCCACCGGAGGATGCTCAACCCATAATGAAAAGCCCCCTTGTGGTCGAGAAATCCGTGTCATTGGCGGAAAGTGACTTTCCACTAGTTCTCGATACTGGCATTGCAGCTCACTATAATGTTGGCGCATAGCGCGTAGATGTGGGAAATAGTGCCCATCACGTAAAAAGTTAGCCATAACTTGCTGCATAAATATTTCTCCCGAACAGTGAGACAAATATTTTAAGTGCATGACTTTTTCTTTATATTTTCCGGGTATCACCCATCCTGTTCGCACCCCTGGGGCGATTGTTTTAGAAAATGAACTACAAAGGATCACCTGCCCATCACTATCCAATGATTGGATCGTCGATGGGCGCGGATATTCATACGCTAATCCCGCAAGAATGTCATTTTCAATGATCGTCACGCCATATTGAGTTGCCAGTTGCAATAGCTGCTGCTTATGTGTTTCAGGCATGGAGCAGCCCATAGGGTTATTGCAAGTCGGTGTTACCACAATAGCTTTTACTGACCAACGATGAAAAGCCTCTTGTACCCGTTCTAATTTGATCCCTGTCTGTGGATCTGTTGGGATTTCAATAATTCTTCTGCCTAATCCATACAGTGTCTGCAATAAACCAGGAAATGTCGGTGATTCTACCGCTATCACATCATCGCCTTGCGTCGATGCTTGAATAGACAGCGATAATGCTTGATGACCACTTGTCGTCGTCACGATATCGTCAGGCGTAAACAGGGTTTTATGATCAGAAATATGATGAATTTGCTCACGCAATGCTGGCAATCCTTGTAAGCAATCATACTCTAACATTAAGCGATTTTTACGACGGCTGAGCATATTCATTTCTTGCCACAGCGGCTCTAATGTTTTGTTATCGATATTCGGAACCGCGCAAGATAATGAAGTGATATTATCGCGCTCTTCTACGCGTAAAAAATCAATAGTTGGGTTCCATTGAGCGATATGTACTGGTTTTTGTATGTAATTTACCGCCTTAGGCAGTAGAGCCTCGGTTTTGTTTGGAATAACAAAATAGCCTGATTTAGGTACCGCATAGATCAGTTGCATTTTTTCTAGCTCACGATAAGCAAGCTGCGCTGTTGTTAAGCTGACCTCATGTTCACGCCCTATCTCCCTCACTGAAGGAAGTTTTTCACCACTTAAAAAGTCTCCTCGATGAATTTTTTCCTGTAATGTCTGCGCGATCTGTTTGTACAGTAACATCATTCAGCCCTTAACCGTTTGCATATCGCATTAATGTAATACAAAACTACCCATATTTGATCTGTATTATGCAAAAAACGCTATCTGTCACTTTTTTATGATTATTCTCTATGCAAACCTAATTGTAAATTTAAAGGTACAAGGGGGTTATATGGAATATGAACATAACAAAGGTGGTAAACCTTATTCTAAATTAATTTTAATAGAGCCTATCGTTTGGATATTGAAAAAATTAACCAATCCAATAAAAGCGATTTATTATCACTTTAAAACCAGAAAGAAATTTGAAAAATATAAAAACCAAAAAATATAAAAATCAATAATTATCAATAGGATAAACAAAAAAGCATTTTCATATTAATGTTATCTATAAAAGTTTATTGATTCTTAATTATAGTTAACCCTAAGTGTAAAAAGCTTAAATTATTTTTATTTTTCCTATACTCGATAAATAAAACGATCGATTACGCTATGTTATAAGAAGCTATCCTTTTAATTCATGATGTTATTTTCAGTCATGAAATAGTGATAGCTTTCCTTAATTAACGCGGAGCTAATAAAATGATGTGGCCTTCTTGCTGTATGATACCTTGTTCTTTCAACTTAAATAAAACTTTATCCAAATGGCGACGTGAAGTACCTAAAATTGCGGCTAACGTCTCTCTCGGTAAACGAATTTGGTGGCTCGATAGTTGCGTTAAAATGTACAGCAAGTTCTTTTCAATGGAATCAACGGCGGTCATCAATCGTTGTTCTCCATTAATTAATGAGCGTTTCGCCAATTGTCGATTTAAAAGAATGGATAAGCGGTGGTCTTGAGATAACCAAACTAAAAAACTATCAGATGGGATACGGATCACTCGTGCGTCCGTTAATGCAATCACATCATAGCGATAATGTTTTTGCTGGCACAATGCTTCCATCTCACCAAGAAATTCACCTTTATAACAGAATGTTAAAGCGAGCTCTTTACCACTATCAGCGAGTTTGTTCACCACAAACTCACCTTCAATGATAATATAGGTGTATTGGTTTTCTGTGCCTTGATGGATCAGTTTGTACCCTTCTTGTAAATGAATGGTACAAAAGGTATTTTTGACTGAGGGTGGCGCATGACGAAATAACCAATCAACATCGGGAAGTAGCTCTTGTTCACTGAACTTTAGCCACAACTCGCGAAAAGGAGTTTCATCCATCATACCTGCCACCCATCACTATGATTAACCTAAAATTAGCCCTGCTA
This sequence comes from Providencia sp. PROV261, assembly GCF_028477945.1. Classification (NCBI taxonomy): domain Bacteria; kingdom Pseudomonadati; phylum Pseudomonadota; class Gammaproteobacteria; order Enterobacterales; family Morganellaceae; genus Providencia; species Providencia sp. PROV261. The sequence continues at coordinate 64,757 of NZ_JAMPMC010000013.1, forward strand.
TAGCACCGTTCATTAAGTTCGCCAAAATAGCCGCACCAAATGCTTTGAATGCAATACTCGTCAATTCACCACGACGTTCAGGACACATCGCACCGATGCCACCTATCGCAATCCCTATTGTACCTATGTTAGTAAAACCACACAGAGCAAACGAGAGGATCACTTGTGTCTTAACGCTCAATGCTTCGCCTGTCGCTGGCAAAATAGAACCATCTAAATAAGGCTGTAGATTAGCATATGCAATAAATTCATTGAATAATACTTTCTGGCCTAATAACTGCCCTGCGAACTGAGCTTCATTCCAATCAACGCCTAACAGCCATGCTATCGGTGAAAATAGCCAACCAATCAACTGGGTGAGCGAAATTTCATAACCAGTAAAGCTAGTTGCCCACATCATTATGCCATCGAACATTGCAATAATAGCTAACAAAGCCAAGAGCATACCCGCAATATTCAACGCCATACTAACCCCGACGCTAGCCCCCTGAGTTACCGCATCAATGCTATTACGGTATTCAGATTTTTCGCCTTTCATGGAGCTGACCGTTGTATATTTATCACTGTTCTCTTTAGTTTCAGGGTAAAACAATTTCGCAAACAGTAATCCTGCTGGGGCCGACATAAAGGAAGCCGCCAGTAAATACTCAATTTTCACGCCATACTGGGCGTAACCAAGTAACACGGTTCCCGCAATTGAGGCTATTCCCCCAACCAAAATGGTGAAAAATTCTGAAGAGGATAAATATTTTAAATAAGGGCGGATCACTAACGGCGCTTCCGTCACCCCTAAAAAAATATTTGCAGCTGAAGACATTGATTCCGCTCGTGATGTTCCAAGCAAACGGTGTAATGCTCCACCAATCAAGATGATCAGTTTCTGCATAATACCTACATGAAACAGTAAGGCCGATAGTGCAGATAAAAACACCAGTACAGGTAGTACTTTAAATACAAAAATAAACCCATCGGCACCAAGCAGATCAAACATTTTGTCAGTGGCTAAGCCCCCTAACAAAAATTGTGTGCCTGTTTGTGTATAGTCTAATAATGCGGTGACTTTATCCGCCATCCACATCATAACGCGCTTGCCAGCTGGCAGATATAACATACAAAATGCAAAAGTAAATTGCATTAATAGTGCGATGGAAACGAGCCGTAGGCTTATCCTACGGCGGTTGTTAGAACAAAGGTATGCAACCAATAATATGACAGCAATACCTAAAAGGCTATTCAGTATCGACATCAGCGTCCTCCGCCTACTTTTAACTTTTATTTCAGTTCAAAGGCATTTAAATACTGGTACTGCCTATCACTGAGAGTATCGAAGGAAACACCCATATCTTGTAATTTTAATCGCGCCACTTCACTGTCGATTTCATCGGAAACAGCATACACTTTTTTATCCAGCGCATGTTTGAGTAGATATTCTGCGCCTAAGGCTTGTAAAGCAAAACTCATATCCATAATTTCTGCTGGATGACCATCGGCACAAGCGATATTGACCAGTGCTCCACGCCCCAACAAATAAACGGTACGACCATTTTTCAAGCAGTAGGCTTCAATATTTTGACGTGCTTCATAGGTACTCACACACAATTCTTGCAACGCATTAAGGTTAATTTCGTCTTCAAAATGTCCGGTATTACTAATGATCGCCCCTTCTTTCATTAAACTGAAATGCACCTCAGTCAGCACATCACAGCAACCCGTTGCGGTCACAAAAATATCACCTAGTGGTGCTGCGGCTTCCATCGTCATGACTTCAAAACCATCCATCTTCGCTTCAAGCGCTTTGATTGGGTCGATTTCAGTAATAATGACTTCAGCACCAAGGCCTTTTGCACGCATCGCACAGCCTTTACCACACCAGCCATAACCCGCAACAACCACTTTTTTACCCGCAATCACTAGGTTAGTTGTGCGCATAATGCCATCAAACGTAGATTGCCCTGTACCATAACGGTTATCAAAGAGATGCTTAGACTGCGCCCCATTAATGGAGATCACCGGGAAATTTAGCTCATGGCTTTTTTCACGAGCCATCGCCCTTAACACGCCAGTAGTTGTTTCTTCACAAGCGCCAATAACATGACCTGCATATTCAGGATAAACACTGTGTAATTCATGCACTAAATCGCCACCATCATCGATAACGATATGAGGCTCACATGCCAGTGTCTCTTTTACAAATTGTTGGTATTCTTCGGCGCTAGCACCATGAATTGCAAATGTATTGATACCACTTTTCACTAATGCCGCTACGATATCGTCCTTAGTCGACATAGGGTTACTACCAGTCACCGATACTTTCGCACCGCCAGCGGCAAAAACTTGAGCAAGATAAGCGGTTTTCGCTTCTAAATGGATAGATAATGCAATGCGTTTGCCCGCAAAAGGCTTCTCTTTACTAAAGCGAGCTTCTAAAGCACGCAATAGCGGCATATGAGCACGTACCCAAGCAATTTTTTGTTCGCCAGCCGGCGCTAGAGATAAATCTTTATAGATACTTGTGACCATCTTAAATTCCTTTCAATATGTTGCTTAGAATGAAGCAAAACATACAAAACGAACGATAGTCACAATAGGTCATTTGCCCATATTAGGTTGAAAAAGTGTTAACGAGATATAATTATGGCAAACAATTTTGCGTTGTGATTATTTGTTAAACGAATCATTTATTCACCGCTTCTTTATCCAACAACTGACGTTTACGTGCAATACCCCAGCGATAACCGGACAAAGCGCCATCATTTCGCACCACTCGATGGCAAGGAATTGCCACAGCCAGCATATTTGCCGCACAAGCGCCGGCAACCGCTCTTACCGCTTTTGGATGACCTATCTGTTTAGCTATATCACTGTAACTGACCGTTGTGCCAACAGGGATAGTGCGCAATGCTTGCCAAACACGTTGCTGAAATGCTGTACCGCGAATATCTAAGGGTAAATTTAATCCAATTTCGGGTGCTTCAACAAAACCGATTACTTGTGCAACCAACGTTTCAAACTCACTATCTCCCCCGATTAATTCAGCATGAGGAAACTTATCTTGTAAGTCTTTGAGCAGTTTTTCAGGATCGTCGCCCAACAAAATAGCACAGACCCCGACTGAACTTTGCGCCACTAAAATATCGCCTAATGAGCACATGGCTAATGCAAAGTAGATTTTTGCTCCCTCGCCACCAGTTTTCCATGCTGTTGGCGTCATGCCTAAGCGCTCTGCCGAGGTTTCATAAAAACGGCTATCTGAACTAAATCCAGCATCATAAATCGCATCAGTAATACGCGATTGCTGCTGTAATTGCTGACGCAGCTTCCCATGCCGGTAAGCATCAGCATAAGCTTTTGGGGTAAGCCCTGTTTGAGCTTTGAATAAGCGATGAAAGTGATAGCGACTGATCCCCACAAAAGCGGCAATATCATTGAGTTTCACTGACGTACCGCTTTGTTCTATATAGCGGCAGGCTTGTGCAATTTTTTCTTGGTAAAATTGTTCAAGTTGAGCAGCCTCTTTCGTGCTACGTTTACCGGGCCGGTAACCTTTATCTAACGCCTGTTGTTCGTTATCAAAAAACTCGATATTCTCTCGTTTCGGTAAACGCCCCGCGGCTGACGGATGGCAGTAAATGCGTGAAGTACGGACACCATAAACAAAATGACCATCCGCGGCTTTATCGCGGGCAACAATCGCTTGCCAACGTGCTTCATCACTTAACCATTTGTTTACTGTTGCCATAGCCATACTCCATTTCTATCGTGTGTTGCCGCCATTATTCGTTAAATAAGGCAGCAACAAACTCCATCTCTTGCTTTTTAGTCGCATTAGTCACAGATGCAGACCGCTGGCTGAATACTTTCTTTTCGTAAGTTTTGACGTACTTTCAACCATAAAACCACAATACCTAATAATGCGACTAACGTTCCCATATAACTCACCGTTGAGTAACTGTAGCCAAATGATAATACGCTAGCCCCAATCGCTGCACCAATCGCATTACCGAGGTTAAAAGCGCCTACATTCACCGAAGATGCTAACGCTTGCGCCCCAACCGCGGCTTTCATGACTAAAATTTGCAAAGGGGGAACAATACCAAAACTAAAAATACTCCACAGGGCTAACCCTAGTCCGGCACCTATTGCTGTCGTACCTATCATTGGGAAAATAACCATACTTAAGGCCAACATGCCAAAGAACACAAACAATGTTCCATATAAAGTGCGATCCGCAAATCGCCCACCAAGATAGTTACCGATAGAAAAACCGACACCGATAATCACCAGCATTAGTGTGATCATTGAGTCAGAAGCATCAATAAATTGCATTAACATCGGTGCGACATAAGTATACAAGGTAAACATCGCACTAGCTCCTAACACCGTACTTAACATGCCTAACATCACTTGGGGTTTTCGTAAAATACGCAATTCAGCCCGAACGTTGACAACTTGACCCTTTAAATGGCGAGGCAACGCCAAGACTAAACTAATGAGTGTGATAACGCCTAACCCTGAAATGACAAAAAAAGCCTGTCGCCACCCTATGACTTGGGTCAGTTTTGTCATCAAAGGTACTCCACCTATATTGGCGATCGTTAACCCCATAAACATCGCAGCGATTGCACTAGCTTGCTTACCAGGAGGAACAACACTCGCGGCAACCATTGCCCCTAACCCGAAAAATGCACCATGATTTAAGCTAGTCACCAATCGAGAAAGTGACAGCGTCACTAAACCAGGTGACATCGCAGATAATAAATTGCCTATGGTAAATATAGACATAAGTAAGATCAGTGCGTATTTAGGGCGATATTTGACTAATACCAATGTCATTATAGGAGCACCAATCATGACACCTAACGCGTAAATAATCACAATTGATCCGATAGAAGGAATAGCCACATTCAAGTTGCTGGCAATATAAGGCAACATCCCCATCGGGGAAAATTCAGTTACGCCGATAGCGAATGCACCTATCGATAATGCAAAAAGTGCGACATTGATTCTCATAAATAGACCTTGCTAATAAATACTTATTTTTTATTGAGTACACTAAAGTGGCGTGATCTTTTCATATTGATGTGTCATGAAAAAGCCGTTAAGGTGAGAAAAACTTTTGCCGGAATTGCAAAAATGAAAATGACCTTTGAAGAGTTGCAAGTATTTATTAGCGTGGTTGACTGCGGCTCTATTACCGCAGCGGCAGAACAGTTGAATATGACAATATCAACAGTTAGTCGTACCCTTCTTAGGCTTGAAGAAAAAATACAAACAACCCTGATTTATCGCACAACACGTAAAATTAAACTCAGTGATGAAGGGGGAGCATTTTTGCAAAAGGCGCGAGAGATAGTCCAGCTTGCTCAAGAAGCCGAAGAGATGTTATCAGCACGTCAAACCATTCCATCTGGGAAGTTGCGTATTGATGCGTCGACGCCTTTTTTAACCCGTGTAATAGCACCTTTGCTCCCATTATTTAGTGAGCAGTACCCACAAATTGAGTTAGAAATTACTAATTTTGAAGGGTTTACTAACCTATTAGAGAAAAAAACAGATGTCGCCTTTCGGATCGGCTCTCTAAAAGATTCATCATTAAATGCAACATTAATTGGTTATAGTCAAAAACGGCTACTTGCTAGCCCTGCTTATCTCAAAAAATATGGTGTTCCCAGCAGCGTTGATGATTTAATTCACCATCGTTTGCTAGGTTTTACTGCTCCGGAAACATTAAATATTTGGCCGATAAAAATGGCAGATGGCACACCACTTAAAATAACGCCAGATATTGCCGCAGCCAGCGGTGAAGTGTTATTCCACTTAGCGGTTCAAGGCTGTGGGATCTTACTTTCTTCTGATTTCGTTAGCTATGAGGCACTCGCAAATGGCCAATTAGTGCAGGTTCTAACTGAACAGACCGATGAGGTAAAACAACCTATTCATGCTGTTTACTATCGCAACCAAGCGGTTTCACCTAGGTTACGCTGTTTTATTGATTTTGTGAAAAAGCATGGCACGCAGATTGAGACAAGCTGATTAGTCAGTAACATCACGACGATGACCTTTTTTAAAATTAGATAAGGTTAGCCCTGTATGCCGTTTAAAATATCGACAGAGATAAGAGGTGTCCTCAAAGTTGAGTTGCGCCGCCACTTCTTTGATTGATTTATCTCCACCACCTAACAACGCTTTGATTTCGAGTACAACTTGCCTATCAATCAACGCCTTTGGGGTATCATTAAAAAAATCGCTGGTGATTTGAGACAAATAAAATGGTGTGACGGCTAATTTCCGTGCATAAAATTGGACGTCTCGATGCTCTTTACAATACTGTGTGATCATATCCCAAAAACGCCAGCACAACTGTTCTTTACGGCTTTGTTGTGCTTTTTGTTTAAGGGGTGTTGGTGGCATTTTATTGGCTATCAATAGAAAGAAATTTTGCACATGATGGCATAACATGGTCGTTACGTATTCGCCCTGTTGTTGAATAATAAAATCGAATAACGCTTGCCATTGCTGTAACGCAGCCAAATCAGCTTGCTCCACAGATAGCACCGGCGACGCATTAAAAAATGCAAACAGTGGATTTGGTAACTGAAAAGCGACATCAACTGCAAAATTCTTTTCAAGTAAAAAATAATCAAACAGAGAAGCCCCTGAACACTGTTGCACCATGACAAACGTATCGTCATACAACACAATGATGTCATTTGCTTTTACGACATATTTTTTAAAATTAATATTAAAAACGGCTCTTCCTCTTTTACAAATCAATACGGCGACATAGGTTGGTACAAGTGGCGTTAACTGTGATCTTGCCAACGTTGTCTCCCCCGTGCTTATAACATGAGGTACACAATATCGGTGATTAAATGAGTTCAGCATGCAGGCCCTCTGTGAGCGTCAATATGGATAATGTGTTGGCAAAAGTACCTAAAGTAACGAGGTTTTGCGCTTATTTCTATCACAAAAATACCTAAAATAGGCAGTATCTAGAAAACAATAAGGAAAATCTCGATGAAACTTTATACTGAAAGGCTAATTTTGCGCCCTTGGCAAGAAAGTGATGCTAACGACTTGTATGAATACGCGAAAGATGAACGTGTTGGACCTATCGCGGGTTGGCCCCCTCATAAAAGTGTTGAAGAAAGCCGCTCCATCATTAAAACGATGTTTATGCGTGACGAAGTTTATGCTGTCGCTTTAAAAGAAGATAACCGTGCTATTGGTTTAATTGGTCTGTCCATGCAGGCTGATAGCCAATTACCTATCGGAAAAAACGATGCTGAAATCAGTTATTGGATAGGAGTACCATTCTGGGGGCGAGGCTTAATCCCTGAAGCGGTTCGCGAGATCATTCGCCACGGATTTGCCGATTTAAAATTAGAGAACTTATGGAGTGGTTATTTTCAAGGCAATCTGCAATCTAAAGCCGTTCAAGAAAAATGCGGATTAACCCATTACGGCACCCTTGAACCCAAATACATGGAATTAATAGGTGAAACGAAAATTGAAGAAATAAGTCGGATCACTTATCAAGAATGGAAAAACCGCACATAATTTCTTTGTTCATAAACAACAGTAAAAGAGCTATTGCCTAATGGCTCTTTTGCCTATAACTATCATTTTTATACACTTCCGGTCGATTCAGGCCGATTTTTTTGTTACAAAACGCTGCGAATAAACAGTTATCTATTCATTAATCTTACCTATCAGTGCTATGATTTTTCGATAATTATAATTTTAAAATAAAAAATTCATTGCAAATAGGTAACCACATGCAAGATTATGGTATTTGGACAGTTATTACTCCCATCGTCACTATTCTATTGGCGATCCTCACCCGCCAAGTCATGCTTTCGCTCATGCTAGGGATCTTGGTCGGCTTTACCGTTATTCATGACCACAATATATTGCTTGGGATCAAAGGAACTGTCGATGGCGTTATTGATACCTTCGCATCACCGGGAAATACACGCACGATAGTCTTTATGGTGATGATTGGTGGAATTATGCGCTTAGTTGTAGTCACGGGAGGCGTTCGCGCATTAGTCCAACTACTTTCCAATCGGACACAGCTAGTCAAAAACCGAGTCACCACTCAACTTTTGGCTATTTTGATCACCTCATTAATTTTCATAGAAAGCTCCATTAATCAGCTAGTCGCAGGCGCTTCGACTAAAAACCTCGCACGCAAATACGCCGTCGCACCGGAAAAAATGTCTTATATCATCCAAACCGCTTGTGTTTCTGTTTGCTCTTCCGCGGTTATCAACGGTTGGGGGGCAGTGATTATGGGGTTAATTGGCGTCCAGATCTCACAAGGGCTTATCACTGGTGAACCTTTTGATATTTTGATTAAATCAATCGGTTATAATTTGATGGCTTGGTTGTCGCTTGCCACTATTTTATTCTACGTATTCACGAATATATCTTGGGGCCCAATGAAAAAGGCTGAGATGCGATATCAGGCTAATCATACCGTGGAAGCCGATTCTCAGCAGCATGACGCAGATGACGAAACGGATATTATTGATCACCCCAATGCTCACTCCGTTTTGAACTTTTTCATTCCTATCCTTTCAACTGTATTAATGGTTCCCGTTGCCTTGTATATCACTGGTGATGGTGATTTTAGTAAAGGAAGTGGCTCAACGTCCGTTTATTGGGGAGTCATGTTTGGTACAGCTGTCTCTTTTTGCTGGTTTATTGGGCGTCGATTGCTCAATATTGAGCATTTCTTTCAAGAATTATTCATTGGCTATGCCAATATGCTAAAAATCAGCTCAATTATGATCTTAGCCTTTTTAATGGGGAATGTTTCAGCGGAGCTAAATACAGGGACTTATATTGCCAGCGTCACACAAGGGGTGATGGCTCCCGGCTTCTCTATTGGCTTTGTTTTTATCATTAGCGCCATTATGTCGTTGGCAACAGGAACTTCATGGGGCACCTTTGCCATTATGATCCCTATTGGCGTGCAGCTAGGGATATCCGTCGGTATGCCTATTGAATATATGATAGGTGCCGCCATTTCTGGATCAATCTTTGGTGATATGACCTCACCCATTTCCGCTGATGCGATCGTCGCGTCAATGGCGACAGATTGTGATCATATTGAGCATATTCGAACACAAATGCCCTATGCATTAGTCACTGCAAGTATGGTACTCGCTATTTATCTATACTTAGGTTTTTCACATTAGTTTCCGAGGAAGTTGACATGTCACTACAACAAAAACTAGCCCAATTTACCAAGTTGAGTTTGAACAAAAGCTCGACTCCCCTTGAACGACTTGAAAACTTATCTCGTGTATATGGTCGTGAGATCTTTATTAAACGTGATGACATTTCGCCTCTCGCGATGGGAGGAAACAAACTACGAAAATTAGAGTTTCTTATTGCTGACGCATTAGAGAAAAAGGCAAAAGTGATTGTTACCGCAGGTGCAATTCAATCTAATCATGTGCGCCAAACGGCGGCAGTTGCGGCTATGTATGGGCTAAGATGTATTGCTTTACTGGAGAACCCTATACAAAGTGACGACCCTAATTTTTTGCATAACGGCAATAAATTGCTGACCAATCTATTTGGGGCTGAATCTGTCATGTGTGAGGCTTTAACCGACCCTCAAGCTCAAATGGAAGAACTCATTCAAACATTAGCATTAGAAGATGCTTATATTGTTCCTGTCGGTGGCTCTAATGCCCTTGGCGCTCTTGGCTATGTTCAATGTGCCATCGAAATTGCTCAACAAAAGCCTTTAGAAGTGGAGTTTGATAAAGTCATTGTGGCTTCGGGCAGCGCGGGCACCCATGCAGGTCTGGCTATCGGCCTACAAGAGCTGTTACCTCACTCTCAAGTCATAGGTGTGACAGTGTCACGTTTTAAGCAAGATCAGGCACCAAAAGTTGAAAAAATACAGCGGGAATTAGCTGAACTACTCGCTATTTTAAAAACGCCAGAAATAGCGCTCTGGGATGGATTCTTTGAACCTATGTATGGCATGCCAAATCAAGCAGGCCTAAACGCTATCACCCTACTGGCTCGCAGTGAGGGAATTTTGTTAGATCCTGTTTATACAGGCAAAGCAATGGCTGGTTTAATCGATTATTTAGAAAACTCAAATGAAAAAACGCCGGTCCTGTTTGTGCATACAGGGGGCGCACCAGCCCTATTTGCTTATCCCGAAATCAACAAAATAGTTAATCAATAATTAAAAACGGCTCATGCTATTGTGAGCCGTCTTCTCATTTACCGCGATTAACTTAGGCTGATAATCCCCTTCATATCCCCTATGCAAAACAGCACTCCCAACATCAATTGATCTATAAATCAGCGGTATTCACCTAGATTTACGCTTCTTAAACAAATAATAAGCGCCATGGTTAAACACCGTCAATCAGCCAACCTGTTCATCTCCTCACTCTTTTTTCGCGCCAAAAATGCGCTATACGGACGTTTCTGTAGGCATTGAATAATGAGTTGTATAGACTAATTATTCGATATGGGAGGCAAAGATGAATCTTCAATTACGTACAATAACCAAAGAAAATTACGAAGCAATATCATTACTTGAGGTGTTTGAAGAACAAGAAGATTTTGTTGCTTCAAATACATGGTCTCTGCTTGAAGCAGCATATAATAAGGAGTATGTCACTAGAGGCATTTATCTGGATGATACCCCCGTAGGCTTTTTTATGTGGGTGCCGAAATCGGATAACACCGTTGCTATTTGGCGCTTTATGATTGATAAGTCACATCAAAATCATGGTATTGGCCGTCAAGCAATGGCGTTAGCCCTAGCAGAAATTAAGCAAGATAATTCATTGCAAGCCATTGAAATTTGCTATAACCCTAAAAATAGCGTCGCAAAATCATTTTATTCATCATTTGGTTTTCAAGAGATTGGGTTAGATGAAGATGATGAAGAAATGCTTGCTATGATGTACTTATAATATTAACAATCTGAAAAATAATATATTTATGAAAATCATACTCCGAAAAGCGACAGAACAAGACGCACAATTACTCTATAAGATAGGCATGGAAAGCTACCTCTATCACTTTGCAAAGCGATGGAAAAATGCAGATGAGCTAGCCAGCTATGTTTATCATGAATACTCTCCCTTTAAAATTATAAGTGACATGCAGCAATCGAATATTGAGTGGTTTGTGATTGAGAATTCCCAACCTATCGGGTTAGTCAAATTAACTTACCATTCCACTATCCCTGATGAAACAATTCAGGGAACCCAACTCAATAAGCTCTACTTTTTACCTAGCCAAACGGGGCAAGGCAATGGCTCCCTCGTATTTAAGCAGATTGAAGCTCTGACTAAGCAGCATGGTGATACCCTATTATGGTTAGATGTTCTCGCTGATAACCACTCGGCGCTCAGTTTTTATCAAGCAAATGGCATGCATAAACTCAAAGAGGTTATATTTACCCGCCATACTCAACAAAGCCTTGAGTTTATTATGGGGAAAGTAATCTAGTTTGCTTAGTGGACGATAATGAAAACCACATTTTCACTCAAGTAAAAGGGAGCTTATTGCGACGATGGGTCATTCGGAACTTGCCTACATGATTTCTGTTTTTTATATAATAAAATTTGCGCGACAAATCATAGAGAAAGGAGTAGCTTGTCATGACGCCAGAACAATTTCATGAGCAAATTTGGAAGGCATTAAAGCCCATCAATAAAGAAGAATTTCACGCCGTTGCCTCAGTTCCACCAACGGCAGAAGCTGTCTCTTTTATTGAGACATCAACGGGGATTAAAATTCCTGAAGAATTCGCCACATTCTCAATGAAAACCAATGGGCTATGCATTATGGCCAAAGAGTCTGTATGGCCTGAAGCAAAATTATTTGATGTGGCTCCTGCATGGACATTCCATTGTGGTGTAGTGCTCCTTGGTATAGATACCGATGATCTCCCTGAATGGGCAAGTATTTTAGAAGCTTATAAACAGCTTGTTGAGCGTTTTGAAATCACAGATGTTCTCCCTTTACTCACAATCTATGGTGACGGTAATCATGTATGGGGTGTTCGCAAAGATGGCGCCTTTGTCGAAGTCTATGATGATGAAATCACTGTACTCGATAAAGAGTTTACTGACGTTTATTCCGAAGAAATCGAAGCCTTGATGCAGCGACTCAATGATATGAAAAAACGCGTCGCCGCACGCCAAAAATAACTTTTAACCACGGTATGAGGGGCTTTTTCCTTAAATAGCCTCTCCTCGATACCATTTAATTGCCCTCCAAACATGTGCTTAAAAATAAAGCTATCTCAATCTTTTCGTTCAATTAATCCTATTCCACTAAACGGTAATGGATAACAAACAGTGATTGCTCTGTTGGATAAATTTCACGAATAAGGCTTTTTAAATTATCCAGCGTCATCGCCTCCTGTGTTGCGTGATACTCCGAAATATCATCGTAATCGATCGGTTCAACAGAGAGGATTTCTATATCCGTATAGTACTTCCCCGTTTCAAGAGCAAACACCTTAACAACTGAGTGCGGTACGTAATGGCTTTCATGTTGATCACGAATAGTAATGACTTTTTTACCTGAGATAACCAAAGGTAGCAGCCGCTCATAAAACGTGATTGTGTCTGGCACTGTATTCACATCAAATCCCTGTATAAAAAATAGGGGTTGGTGATGACAATTTCATCACCAACCGATAATTACGACTTAAGATAACGTGCATGAAATGCAATATGATCACCAATAAAGCTAGCAATAAAATAATAGCTGTGGTCATAGCCTTCATGTAAATTTAATGTGAAATTATGGCGTTTACGCTTGCACACTTCATCAAATAATTCAGGTTGTAATTGTTCTTGGTAAAAAGGATCTGCCGTTCCCACATCAACCAACATCGGCGGTGTCGATTGCGCCTCATTCAATAAATTGATGGTATCATAGCGAGACCAAAGCGATTTATCCTCACCTAGATAAGCAGAAAATGCCTTTTGCCCCCATGGTACTTGTGTGGGAGCAACGATTGGCGCAAAAGCCGATAAACTACAGTAACGGTCTGAGTTACGTAGGCCAATCATCAATGCACCATGCCCCCCCATAGAATGCCCACAAATGGCACGTTTACCATTGGCGGGTAAGTTCGCTTCGACCAATGCGGGCAGTTCGGAGACAATATAGTCATACATTTTATAATGGCTAACCCAGGGTTCTCTTATTGCATTTAAATAGAACCCTGCACCTTGCCCTAAATCATATGCCTCATCATCAGCAACCTGTTCACCTCGAGGGCTGGTATCAGGTGCGATCAAAATAACACCATGCTCTGCTGCAAACTGCTGTGCGCCAGCTTTTGTAATAAAGTTTTGTTCATTACAAGTTAAACCCGATAACCAGTAAATAACCGGGTATTGTTTGTTCGCTGCCTCAGAAGGTAAAAAAGCCGCAAACCTCATATCGCAATTCAATACGGTAGAATGGTGCTGATAGACATCTTGCCAGCCGCCAAAACAGGCGTGACGTTCAATCCTTTCCATACAATCTCCTTATCAATTTGAATGTAAGATAAGCCCGACATTTCGGGCTTGCGGACAATTAATCGTAATGGATCACTGTACGAATGGATTTACCTTCATGCATTAAGTCAAAGGCTTCATTAATCTTTTCCAGAGGCAGTGTATGAGTCACGAAAGGCGCTAACTCAATATCCCCTTTCATGGCATCTTCGACCATTCTTGGAAGTTGGCTGCGACCTTTTACACCGCCAAATGCCGTTCCTCGCCATGAACGCCCTGTTACCAGTTGGAACGGACGCGTCGAGATTTCTTGTCCTGCACCTGCAACACCAATGATAATGGATTGGCCCCAACCACGATGCGCACTCTCTAGCGCAGCTCTCATCACATTAACATTACCAATACATTCAAAGGTATGATCAACACCCCATTCTGTCATTTCAATAAGGACTTGCTGAATCGGCTTATCAAAATCGTTAGGGTTCAAACAATCTGTCGCACCAAATTGGCGCGCTAACTCAAATTTTGCAGGATTAGTATCAATTGCAATAATACGCCCTGCTTTTGCTTGCCTTGCTCCTTGGATAACGGCAAGGCCAATACCCCCTAGGCCAAACACTGCAACAGAATCGCCTTCTTGAACTTTAGCTGTATTATGTACCGCGCCGATCCCCGTTGTGACTCCGCAACCCAATAGACATACCTCTTGGTGATTGGCTTCTGGATTAATTTTCGCTAATGACACCTCTGCAACCACGGTATATTCACTGAAAGTAGAGCATCCCATATAATGGTAGAGCGGTTGGCCATTATAAGAAAAGCGGGTGGTACCATCTGGCATAACACCTTTACCTTGTGTTGCGCGAACGGATACACACAAGTTTGTTTTACCTGATTGACAAAATACACATTCGCCACACTCTGCCGTATATAAAGGGATCACGTGATCACCCGGTTTTACACTTGTGACACCTTCCCCGACCTCAACCACGACACCTGCCCCTTCATGGCCTAACACAACAGGAAATAAGCCTTCAGGATCATCCCCTGATAAGGTAAATGCGTCAGTATGACAAACACCGGTATGACTAATTTTTACTAATACTTCTCCCGCCTTAGGTGGCATCACATCAATTTCAACAATTTTCAGTGGTTCCCCAGGCCCAAATGCGACCGCTGCACGTGATTTCATATTGATTCCTTATTTTTAACGCAGGTATGTTCGAATAAGAGAAATAGCGTCATCAACTGACTCTTTTTGGCTCTGCGTAGTTGCAGACTCCTGTAATCCTTCTCGTAGATGGCTCTCTAAAACCCCCGCCATTAACCCATTGACCGCTCCTCTAATTGCCGCAATTTGCTGCAACACAGCACTGCACTCCACTTCATCTTCTAGAGCCGATTCCAGTGCCAGCAGTTGTCCTTTTAATTTCCTGACCCGAGTCAGAACCGCTTTTTTTTCTTTTGGTGAATGTGGCATCGTTAGTCATCCATCATATACATAGGGGGAGTATAGTATTTTTCAGTTCCACTGTACAGAATAGCAAAATTATAGGTCTAAAAATGCGCTATTGGTGAGGCACGCTATTAAGGAAAATCCGCTTCTTGTAGACTGGCTTTTAGGATAATAAGACTGATAAATGAGATAATTGAATGAAAAATAATGAGCTGTGTTTTTATCAACAAGAGCGTCATTTCTGGTCAGGAATTTGCAAAAATACCGTAAGCATCAGTGATACAGCTATCGCATATTTCTCTGAACTTCCTATTCCCGCCTTTAGTTTTATCTACTTACACTCCGGCGCATCAATCGCTGATTTTAAAGCAGGCAATGCACTGTTTTTTGAACAAAAAAAACCTTATGTCCTTGTCGTACATGAAAAAGTGTTGCCACAGCTCGCGCCAATTATGACTAAGAACCAGTATGAAAGTGATGGAGAAACAACGGCAATGGTACTAACCTCATCAAAGATGGTGGATCATACTGACTGTTTACTGCCTGAAGGCTATAGGATTACCTTAAGTAATGAACAGCTGACTGAATGGGCACAGCCATTAATTACTGCGTTTGCAGCCCCTGACAGTGAGGATGATCCAACAGTCATCAACGAATATATCCGTTATCACCAAAGAGCCTTACAGCGAAAGGGGCAACTTCTACACTATGTATTATTTCATGGCAATACCCCTGTCAGTGCGTTAACTCTAACCTTAAACGGTAGCATGGCTCGCCTAGACGATATCGGTACAGATACACAATATCAGCGTCAAGGGTTGGCAACCTTATTGATTAAACATGCTTTAAAAACCTGCACGCAAAATGGGGTCGAACGTTGTTTTCTTGAGGCATCAAGCGATGGGTTATCTATCTACAAAAAATTAGGGTTTACCCCCCTTTTTCGTTACCACAGCTTTATTGTTGAATAGTGGATTGATGGCTACTCATTCCCACATAAACCATTTTTAATCATTATTTAAAACAAGGTTTCTATGTTTTTATCTGTGAAAAGAGCAACTGCCATGGTTTCAATGCCACTAAAAAATAAAAATAGTGAAAACTGTATTAGATTGGCGGTGTTTATTTTGCAAGCGCCTAACTGACGATCTTGATTAGCGTATTGATAATGAACCTCCTCCCCGGAAGGTTTTTTGGAGAAGGCGTTAAAACAGTAGTTAGTTTATGGTTTGATACCACTCGTTAATATCTTTCACAATCAATTCTGTTTGTGACTTTCCTTCTTGATCGAGGAAAAAGTGATCTAACCCCTGATATGTTTTAAACGATACCTGTGGATTATTAATTTTCCCATCATTCGCACAACACTATGGGGATCTACATTGATATCATCCATTGTTTGAATCACTAAGTGAGGTGTTTTTATCGATTGAAGCAGTTTTTGGTTATTCACTGTTAGCATTTCACGCCACCACTTTTCCCCATGTTCACTCGGAAATTGGTTATCATCTAATTTATTTTGTATTACAGATTTAGCGAATTGTTTAAAACCTTCAATAGATTGCGCGACTTCTTCATTAGGCAATGTTTTTTCAATATTATAAATAACATCGTTAATAAAAAACTGACCGCCACCATTCAATGAGATGGAGGCTTGGATCATATCCGTGTTAGAAACAATTAAATTTGTCACTACCGCCCCTTCACTTCCTCCAAGCAAAATAATATGTTGATAATGGTTTTTTAAATGCCTAATTAAAAATAAATAATTCTCTGCTCTTTCTAATGGAGAATCATTTTTCATATAATCAACAGGACAATTTTCGACTAATGCTCCATCCTCATTTTTTCCAACTTGGCTATCTAATCCCGTTTTTTCAACCAGTAAAATATCATTATTAGGAAATGCCGCGCCAAAATTTTTTATCATCTTAGTGTTATTAATAACACTTTTGCAATCAGAGCCTTGGATCAACACTAATACGTTTTTTGCTGTTTTATCGCTTTGCTTTATTATGTAGTAATGTATCTCTTTCCCTTGTTTATCCTGAATTTTTTGTAACTCAGGACCCTTTTCTGCGTGAGCCGTGAGTGTAAAAGCCACTAATAATAAAATAACAGAGCCTATTTTCATTTTTTACCGTATTTATAATCATAAAATATAACGACATGATTATAGACATCAGAGTGCGCTAAACATGGACTAAAAATGCTGTCTTCTGAATAAAGTTCAACTAAATAAAATTAGGTAAAAGCATAATGAAATTTAATATTTCATTATGCTGAGAAAACGCTAATGTATAAAGGTATGCTGAATATTGCATACTCGTTATCATATATTATTATTTTATTTTGTTGACTAAATTCTGTTGTCAGCACTTGGGACTTTTGCATTCTGATATTCTATTGTGAAACAATTTTCGTGGCACGGCTGCAAGTGGTCGTGTCCTATTTTTTCTAAAAACACGCCTTAACGCTGAATGATCAACTTGTATTGTATCTAACAGTAATCGAACACATTAATTGATTAATCTTGTTTAACTAGGCGCTATTAATACCTAATATACTTCCCTAAGTCATAAATTTAATACATATAACCACAATGCCATGCTGATTATCTCTATCTCATTCGAGATACCGTGCTATTTTTCAAAATCAATATAGCTAAGTATAGATAATATTTTTTTGGTTTCGCATGAGAACCCTATCATATTGATCCTTTAACCTTTATTATTATATAGACTGACAAATGGGCCATCGCACTGATAAGAAGAAATGGACAGAAAAGGGAAATACGCCACCCGATATTAGATGATCCACTTTTAGATACTCTTCATCATAGATAATTTAATAACTAAACTAAATATATTGATAAAATGACTCTATCTCCTGAATTATTAGAAACAACACCGACTACTCCACCAGCCAAAAAAGAGCAAGTGGCAACACGGATTATCTTTTTTATTGCAGGTTTTGCGACCGCTTCATGGGCAGCAATTGTCCCTTTTGTCAAAGCCAATACGGGCGCAAATGACGCCACACTTGGATTATTACTTCTCTGCTTTGGCGTCGGTGCGCTGATTGCGATGCCTTTAACCGGGGCTATTGCTGCAAAATTTGGCTGTCGTAAACTGATGGTGGCCTCGACCATCGCCTTTTGCTTGCTACTCCCTTTACTCCCTGCAATATCACATATCGGTATATTGATTGTTGGCTTATTGCTTTTTGGTGTCGGTATTGGGCTAACAGATTGTGCCATGAACATACAAGCAGTGATTGTAGACAAAGCTTCTGAGAAGCCGATCATATCGGGTTTTCATGGTTACTATAGTGTAGGTGGAATTGTAGGGGCTGGTGCTATGAGTGCCATTTTATTAATGGGTACACCACCAATTGCTGCTGCAATTATTATTTCATTGGTTTCGTTACTGTTGCTGTCTATCAGCTTCAAAGGTTTTTTAAGTTATGCCAATGCACCAACCGGCCCTCTTATCGCGATACCCAAAGGTATTGTTCTAGTCATTGGTATTATTTGCTTTGCTATTTTCCTCGCGGAAGGTACGGTACTAGATTGGAGTGCCGTATTTTTAATCGAGCACCACGGTCTAGAAGAATCCCTTGGTGGATTGGGCTTTGCAGCCTTCGCCACAACAATGACAATTGGCCGTTTAACTGGAGATAAAATAGTAATGCGTGTCGGCTCTGCGCGGGTGGTGTTCTGGGGCGCTCTTTTAGCCTGTATAGGCTTTATGATCGCGGTATTATCACCTTACTTATCCATCGCAATTATAGGTTATGCGCTGGTTGGTGCTGGCTGTTCTAATATTGTACCTGTGATGTTTTCATCGATAGGTAAGCAAAATACGATGCCTGAAGCGTTAGCTGTTCCTGCTGTATCCACACTGGGTTACCTTGGTATTTTAGCAGGCCCCGCCGCCATTGGTTTTGTTGCCTTTCAGTTTACATTAGCGACCGCTCTACTCACGATCGCCGCATTATTAGTCATTATTGCGTTTGTCTCTAAATTGGTGAGAGTCTAAAGCTGACAATTAAATAAGATTTTCACCTTAAAACGCCCTGACTAACCCAATAATTAAACATGCACCTTAATCTCTATTAAGGTGCTTATACAAAATCATTCTATCCGATGATTTCAATCTAATTATGTTGTACCGAGGATTACATCGATGAGCGCCCCGAGCATAGTGCAGTGAATATCGCACAAAATGCGCTATCCGTTATTCAAAATTCATTTATAGGTACAAATAGATTACGCTTAGAAAATGCTTTCATAGGAATGCGACCTATGCCACAGGATGAGATGCCAATTGTCGGTAAAGTTGCTGATTTCAGTGGTTTATATATTATTAGTATGCACGCTGCTATCACATTTGCACCATTAATTTGCCATTTGGCACAAGATGAAATAATACATGGCATAGAGCAGACAGCACTTAGCCCCTATCGATTAACACGCTTTGCGTCAGGTAACTGAAACATGAATATTCCGCTCTACTACTTAAGGCATTATCAGTCCATCGAAAAAACATTTTGGACATCGATTTGTGAGCACAGTATCCAGATCGAACAACATACTATATGTTACCTTACCCCTCTAAATTCGCCTGTATTTAACTTTATTTATCTTCAACCTGAATCATCGATTCAAGCATTTAAGCAGGCTCATCACCTTTTTGTTGCACAAAAGAAAAATCATACACTGGTTGTTCCTGAAGAAATGCAGCAAGATATTGTCAATGAGGCACTCGCCTTAGGCTACAAACGTGACAGCGTCACAACAGCAATGGCATTATCACTTGATAAACAACTCCCTGTAGAACTGCCTGAAAATCAAGTGGATATTGTGTTTGCGAACCATGACCTTTCATTGTGGGCTAAGCCTTTAGTATCTGCGTTTTATATTTCGGATGAACACGATAAGGTTGTCAATGAATATGTCCGCTATCATGAAGATGCTTTATTGCAAGGTGCGCCACAATTTCATCTTGTCCTCTTAGTCGCTGGAGAGCCAGCAACATCGATGACCGTCACTATTGAAGGTAGCCTTGCACGTTTTGATGATATTGGTACGGAGCCAACACACCAAGGGAAAGGCTACGCGACACAATTAATCGCTTATGCGTTAGCATTTTGTCATCAACAAGGTGTTGAACACTGCTTCCTTGATGCCTCAGAAGCCGGTTTCGACCTATACAAAAAGTTCGGATTTGAACCTTTATTCCGTTATATTAACTATGTCTGGTGCAAGTAATTTATTAGGCTGGCAATTAGCCCCTACGGCAGCAAAAGTACTAGTAACATCACGCATAGTTTGATCTCTTATCGCAATAAACAAGGTGTGGGTGTCGTTATCACCATGCACCTTGTGAGTCTCTTACGTTAAAACCAATGCCGCTTTTCTTGAACCATAAGTTGGTACTGCTTATGTTTTGCCTGAATAGTGACATCAAGACATTGAGCATTTTTTGTTTGATCAAATAGAATAATTCACTGATAAGCTTCGTTTTCCAGAACGCTTTTGTGCAACTTTACCCTTCAGTAAACCTGAACGGCATATCTACCATAAAATGATTTAACTCATGAAAATTAATGTTATTGGCTGTAGTGGCAGTGGTAAAAGCACCTTTGCCCGGCAATTAGCGTCACTTTACGCTGTTCCATATATAGAAATGGATGCTCTTCATTGGCAAAAAAATTGGCAACCCGCAACCGATGAGCAATTGTATAAGAAATTATCGCAAGCCCTGCAAAATGCACCAAACGGCTGGGTACTTGATGGTAACTATACTCGGACACAACCCATTAAATGGAAAGAGGTTGAGCTGGTGATTTGGCTTGATTACTCATTCTTACGGACGCTTTATCAATCGGTGCGTCGAGTGTTCTCACGGATCAGAAGCAAACAAGAGCTTTGGCCGGATACAGGGAATTATGAGTCGTGGAAAAATGTCTTTTTTAGTCGTGATTCCATCCTAATATGGATGATAACGACCTATCACAAAAGTAAATGGCCTAGGATAGCCAGTATGGCGGATAAACAGTATCAACATATACGTTTTATTCGATTAACGACGCCAAAAGAAACCCAGTTATTCTTAACGCACCTGCAAAAAAATGTTGCGCAGCATCACCGAGATTAAGGCATAAACTAACCGATGTTTTATTAGCGTGACATCGCACGCTAATAAAATACCGCGATATTAGTCAATTAATTAACATCACACGCTGTTTTTAAAGCAATGGTTTGTTGATATTTTTCAATGCCTAGTTCAATAAGGCGGCTGATCAACGCTTGATATGTCATCCCGCCTTGTTGCCACAATTTAGGGTACATACTGATATTCGTAAACCCTGGTAGTGTATTAATTTCATTGATAATAACGTGATTATCTTCGGTCAAGAAAACATCAACGCGAGACATACCACTGCAATTGAGTGCACGATAAGCCTGTAATGCAATTTCCCGTATTTTATCACTCACTTCAACATCTAAATCCGCTGGTGCTACCACAGACGCACCATTTTCATCGATATATTTGGTGTGATAAGCGTAGAAGCTATCATGTAGAACAATTTCGCCACATGGACTTGCCAATGGCTGTTCGTTCCCTAATACCGCACATTCTATCTCACGGCCTTTCACTGCACTTTCGATCAGGACTTTCATATCGAACAAGAAAGCGAAATCCAATGCTGCCTTAAACTCAGACTCATTAGTCACTTTACTGATCCCAACAGAAGAGCCTTGGTTAGCCGGTTTAATAAATAATGGGAGGCCTAATTGTTTAACAACCGCTTCATAGTTGGCTTCAGTGCGATCCGACGCTGTCAGCGTAATAAAAGGTGCAACATGTAGCCCCGCATCGCGTAGTAATCGCTTAGTGATATCTTTATCCATACAGGCTGAAGAGCCTAAAACACCTGGGCCAACAAAAGGTAAATTAGCCATACGCAATAACCCTTGCAAAGAGCCGTCTTCACCCAAATTACCGTGCACAATGGGGAAAATAACATCAATTTGAGGGAGTGGCTGAGCATCTTCAAGGGAAATAAATTGCTGGGTTGTTTTACCAGGGATAATAGCGATACTGCGTTTTGGCGTACTTAGTGCAATACGAGCGGGATCATTTGCATGGATTAAAAAATCAGCTTCATCATATTCATGCCAATGCCCCTGTTTGTTAATGCCGATTAAGCATACATCAAATCTATCGCGATCAAGACCATTAATGATGTTCTTCGCTGACTGCAATGACACTTCATGCTCTGTTGATTTACCACCAAAAATGACACCTACCCGTAATTTACTCATTACTCACTCCACTTAATAAACCGACAAACCCAAGTCTGGAAATATAACACGCTATAAAATAGTTATGTGACAAAATCTTTATTTATCACATGGTTTTGCTGAAAGAATAAACAATTCGAGTGTAAAGTAAAATCTGTGCTACTCCTTTTGGGTTAGTGTATAGCTTTCTTGAAGGCAATCTTTTAGCCACTCAATAAATAGGTGCAAAGCACTTCCGACAACAGGTGGTTTGGGCGCCAACAAATAATAAGCTGAACCATCTTCGATAAAACCATAAGGCGCGGTTAATTGACCTGATTGCAACTCATCTTCAACCATTAAAAATGAAGCAATCGCAACCCCTTGACCAGAAATGGCCGCCTGAATGCAAAGGTAAAAATGTTCATATGAAACCTGTCGATTACCTTGCTGACTATTGCCCATCTGCTGTTGCCATTGCTCCCAAACAGAGGGGCGAGAAGCTGGATACAGTAACGCAATGTCGCTGGAGCCATCGTGCCAATGTAAATCGGGCCGCTGCACTAACCCCATCCTTTCACGACACACTTCTTCAGCATAAATATGGCTATTCCACTTAAAATCATTACGCCTAAAAGCAAGATCAACACCTGCTTTAGTGAAATCAATAGGCCCTCCTGCCGCAATCAAATGCACCGTAATATGAGGAAATTGCTGATAAAATTGCGTTAATCGAGGAATAAGCCATTTCATAGCAATAGTGGGTTCACAAGAAATACTCACCACATTACTATCAACGACACTGCCAAGCTCTGCTAATGTCTTATCCAATTGAGCAAAGATTTCACTCGTTGTTTGATATAGCTTTTTGCCTGCCAACGTTAAAAAAACCGCTCGGTTACGCCGCTCAAATAATGCAATACCAATCTGTTCTTCAAGCAAACGTATTTGGCGACTGATAGCACTATGCGTGACATGGAGTTCATCCGCCGCTTTAACAAAGCTGCCATGACGCGCGGCGGCATCAAAGAAACGTAATGAGGATAATGGTGGTAATTTCATCATATAGGTAACAAAAACTGACAGATTTACGTCAGCATAAATCGCTTTTTAACTAAATACAATCTATTGATAATACAGTTAATTAATAAACAAGATGATTTATATCAGCAATTTTTAATATCAGTTTTTATTACCTATTAAGGACAGTTAACATGAATGAACTTATTGCTATGGCAGCCATGACTATTTTAGCGGTAATTAGTCCAGGTCCCGACTTTGCCATGGTGACACGTAGTAGTTATGCTTATGGCACAAAAATTGGGTTGCTTGCAGCATTAGGTATAGCCTTTGGGGTGCAGGTTCATGTTTTTTATACTGTATTCGGTGTAACACTGCTTATCATGAACTCACCGACGCTTTTTACTATTGTGAAATTATTTGGTGTGGGATATTTAATTTATATTGGATTTAGCTCATTTACCAATAAACAAAAAATCAATACAGAAACCGGTGAAACACCTAAACCTACAAGATTTGCTGCCTTTAAAATGGGCTTTTTAACTAATGCATTAAATCCTAAAACCATGCTATTTGTCGTTTCTGTATATACGCAAGTGCTCCAAAATTCTCACTCATTAATGCTTAATTTGAGTTATGGGTTTTTTATCTCTTTTGTTCATTGGCTATGGTTCAGTTTGATCGCGTTATTCTTCGCAGCGCCCGTCATACGCAACCAAGTTCTCAATTACCAATTCGTGGTGGATAAAATAATTGGTCTGTTATTAATGGCGCTCGGTGTTTCATTGTTGTTTTTAAATATAAAATAAGTTTTATTTCAACAAGTTAGTTTCATTTACCATGCTTGCCAATTGCAGTAGATCATGTGGGATATTGAGATTGGCTAGCTCTTCAAAAGGCACCCAACAAAATGCAGGATCAGGCGTTTTATCTGGCGATACAAGCTCACATAAATACACCATATCAATATGCCAATGATCCCCTTTTTCTTTATCAGTTATAAACTCTTTTAAGATGGCTAAAGGCATGGGCAAAGCAGTGACTTTTTCACAACCCGTTACCTTGGTTGCTGTTGGATAGGCGCAATCAATCACGCGGCAATCTAACCCTGTTTCTTCCCGTACTTCACGCATTACCGCATCTTGAGGCTCTTCATTATCTTCTAAATGCCCTCCCGGTGGGAGCCAACACCCTAATTTGCGATGCTTATGTAATAAAAACTCCCCTTTTTGATTACGCAGCAATGCCGTTGCCGTGAAATGTTTATCCTCTTGCGTCATCATTCTATTGTTCTCTATTTTGTGTGGCTTTCCAATCATAAGGCATCAATTGCTCTAAGGTGACTTGAGTTTCATTATCGACCCCAACGAGCGTCTGCTTATTTTTATTGGATAATTGACTGACTAATTCTCGACAACGCCCACAAGGCGGTACAACATTTCCAGCGGAATCAACGGCAACCATCGACTTAATGACCGACTTTCCTGCTTTGAGTAATTCAGCAACAGCGCCATGCTCTGCACAAAAACCCAGAGAGCACGCCGTATCAATGCTAATACCTGTATAAATTTCACCATCTTCCGCTTCTAGCGCGGCAGCAACATAACCACATTCAATATAATCATTGATAATAGATGGCTTTGCATAACGGCTGGCAATTTTGACTAAATGCTTCATCAGGTATACATCCTTTTCTCACAGAATAATTTTAATTTTATTATGTCGTTTATCTATGTTGGAAGCCAAACGTGCTCTTTCACCGTTCCATTAGCCAGACTATTTCTGAACACATTTGTACCGCAATAATTCCACTCCAAATCACATGATACTGAAATTCAGAGCACAATTTTGGACGACGGGTTGTATTAGAGACTTGAGAATTGTTTCGAGATTACAGTGATAAAAAAGCCGGCTCATGGCCGGCATCATCATATAACCCTAAAAACTAGGCGGCTAACGCTAATTTAGCCCCAAACATTAAGAAGATAGCACCAATGCAGCTATTAGATAATTTAGACAGTTTTTTGTTATGTTTTACCATGTTAGTAACAGCAACAGCACCAAAAATCAGCATTGATAGATAAATCATACTGCATGCTTCAAGAATGCTGCCTAAAATAAAAAACGGTATGCCTGCATTAGGATAAGCAGGATCAATAAACTGAATAAAAAATGACACATAAAAAATGATCATTTTAGGATTAAGCAAACTTAAAAACACCGCTTTTTGGTATGTTCCTTTCGCTGCTAATACTATTGCATCCACATCCCCAACCGGCTCTTTTTTATGAAAGACGCTATACAGCGTTTTTATTCCTAAATAAACTAAATAGGTAGCGCCAACATACTTAATTACACTAAAAAAGATAGGTGATGTTTTAACCAGTGAAGCAACCCCTAAAAACGATAAAAAAATCAGTATCGCGTCACCCGTAAATACGCCTAGCGCGGCTTTATAACCATTTTTAATGCCATACTTTGCACTACTCGTTAACACAAACAAAGAATTTGGGCCTGGCACCAATGTAATAAAAATTACACCGATTAAATACGTCCATAAATTTGTGATACCAAGATTTTCAAGCATAAGGAACCCGCTAACTTAATAAAAGTTATAACAAAAAATAAACATATTCAGTTAATATTGACTATGATACACGGGGTTATCTTACTATAAAAGATATCACTACACGCAAATAAAAATATGGGCAAATATGCCATATATAGATCAATAACTAGGCTGAATAATCTAAAAATATTGATTTTCATGAACCAATAATTCACGAAACAAACCAAAAATAGAATCGTATTGACACTGACATTTATCTTAGGTTTTTATTCCGTAATATTAAAAATCATTGAAACAATAACCCAAAATAGGTCATTGGGTAGTGATAGTGAAAATAATTAAGATTAAGGGTATAAATAGCATATGTTTAATGCAATATAACTGTGTGTTTATATTCCGTTTTTATCATGGGTAAAGAGTAGGTATTGGGATGGAAAGTGCCAATTATTTTCATTTGCGAGAACTGGGTGGCTTAGAAATGATAGAAGCCCAGTACCATCAACAAAAATTTTCCCGCCATAGCCATGAAGGCTTTTGTATTGGTGTGATTGAAGATGGTGCTCAGCAATTTTTTCGTACTGGTGAAAACCATTATGCACCTAAAGGCGACATTATTGTGGTGAATGCGGATGAAATCCATACAGGCTCTTCTGCTGTAGCTGGCGGCTGGGCCTATAAAGCTATTTATCCTACCCCTGAAATGTTTCAACGCTTAACCTTAGATTTAAAAACGGATAACTACGGAGTGATCCCTTGGTTCCCTAACGCAGTGATCCAAGATCCCGGTTTAGCAGCTCAGTTAAATTTACTATTTAATTTATTATTACAACCCAATAACACCTTATTCAAAGAGACCTTATTACTCTCATCAATGAGCTGGCTTATTTTGAAATACAACAAAAGCCGAGTACAACCCAATGATATTCCCCCTGCAAAACAACGTATGCAGGATATTTGTGACCTAATCATGAGCACCGCAGAGCAGGATCATTCCCTAAGTGAGTTAGCAGCAATTGCTGGGGTAAGTCAGTGGCATTTTCTACGTCAGTTTAAATTACATACAGGCACAACCCCCCATACATTTTTAATCCAAGCAAGATTATACAAAGCTAAAAAATTGCTATTACAAGGGGAGAAACCTGCTGATGTTTCAAACCAGTGTGGTTTTTCTGATCAGAGCCATTTCACACGGCATTTTAAGAAATCCATTGGGGTCACACCTAGCCAATATACGCGGCATATTACCAGTGGCGGCATTCATTTATGCAAGCCCTTATTTCCGTTATCGGCTGAATAACCGCTTTTATTATTGCTTAAAAGATAGCTGGGGATATTGCGTGCAAATTGTCCACATTGTGTAAATTAAAGGCTAGTTATTTACTTTTATGCCATGGCATTGGTGATAATACACTCATATCAAGAGCAATTTTATTCTATCAGCCATCTCAACTCGACAGTATGATAAAAATAACGAAGCAAAAAAGGTATTAAATCAATGTATTCACAACAACGTAGCCAATGGCAACGTGCTTTTACTCATGGGGCTCTGCACATGACTCCATTGAATTTAGCAGTGATCCCATGGGGTGTTTTAGCAGGTTCAATGGCTGTTGAAGCCGGACTTTCATTTTGGCAAAGTATTTCTATGTCAGCGATGATATTTGCTGGCGCAGCACAACTTGTTACTTTAGGTTTACTTAATTCTGGGGCGGGTTATATCACTATTATTATATCTGTCTTCTTTATTACTTCACAGCATTTGCTATACGGCCTAACAATGCGGCCTCATGTTAAGGATTTTACTGCCACTCAACGTTTAAGCATTGGCTTTTTATTAACAGACGAACTATTTGCTATTAGTGCTGCTAAACGGCAGCCACTCAGTTTTCCTTATTTATTTGGTGCTGGATTCAGTTTTTATATTGTTTGGTTAATCACCAGCCTTCTTGGCATTATGATGGCCAATTTCATTACTGACCTAAGCCGCTTACATTTAGACTTTTCTGTGGTTGCGACACTATTAGCGATTGTTGTTCCACTGACAAAGAAAATAAGCACAATTTGTGGCGTGATATTTTCATTAGTTGTGGCCGTTACCCTCTCACTATATTCAATAAGTAGTGCGATTGTCATCGCGGGTGTTGGGGGGATGTGTGTTTCAGTTATGGTTTCTCGATTACTTAAGGAAGAAAAATGATTTGGGTATTGATCCTGACACTGACGGTTATTGTTTTCTCTTTACGCTACGTTTTTCTGATCCCACAGCTTCCTGTTAGGTTGCCACTGTTTATTAAACAGGCTCTCGGTTATTCAGCGCCTTGCTTATTAACCGCAATTTGTGCTCCGGTGATCCTGTTAGATAATCATGCGTTGCGGGATTTCCCTGATAACCCCTATTTATGGGGAGCTTTATTTTGCGTCGTTGCCGCGGCGTTACTGAAAAATATGCTATTAACTGTTGGGTTAACCTTAGTCTTTTTTTATAGTTTCATCTATTTTATCGGCTAATTCAACGTCAGACACAATATGCGTAAGGTAGGCTAAAATCGTCTATTTTACGCATTCTTATATTGATAAAAACAAAATTACTCTCTAGTATGCCTTTCTTAAAACGCCTCAATATTTTTGAATCTCAACATTGATAACTATCATTGGTGATTGATTTAGAAAACTTAATTTATGGAAAATCAATAGCCATGCTTAATAATTATGTTTTACGTCGTATTCGCTACATGCTAGACCTTAGTGATAACCAGATGGTGGAAATTATGCAGCTCTCTGGTTTAACGGTGACCAAAGCAGAAATAGTAAGTTGGCTAAAGAAAGATGATTCCCCCGAATATAGGGAGTGTAATGATAAAACCTTGGTTCACTTCCTTAACGGTTTAGTCTATTTTCGTCGAGGTAAAAGCGATAACCACCCTGCTCCGACAGTTGAAACACATATCAACAATAATATTATCCTTAAAAAACTCCGTATCGCTTTTGCATTAAAAGATACCGATATGATAGAAATATACCAAAAAGCCGATTTTCGAGTATCTAAACCCGAAATTAACGCCCTATTTCGTCACCCTGAACATAAAAACTACCGTGAATGTGGTGACCAATTACTGCGCTATTTTCTAAAAGGACTCACCCTGAAATTACGCCATACTTCAGCATGATTGAGTCTGGCAATTACACCTTCTTATTGGCAAATAATGGGATTAAATATTGCAAAAAAGCATCAATCTTCGGTGATAATGAACGTCGACTCGCATAAACTGCACGTAATTCAATCGGAGCGGGTCGCTCATCAAACTCAATAACTTCAAGTAAACCTTGCTCAATATCTGGTTGGCAAGATTCCATCGCTAAAATGGCATAGCCAATCCCTTTTAATGCAGCAACTTTAGCTAAAATACCGCTATTAACTCGGTATCGACTATTAATATTGAGTTTTTGAGGGCGTTCTTGTTGGTCGATAAATATCCATGGCTGACCGGCTATTGCACTTAAACTTGAAATACAAGGCATATTAGCTAGCTCCGTGAGGTTTTTCGGCTTGCCCGTTTGTTCAATAAGATGAGGAGCCGCCACAACAACGCTCGGCCAAGCTTTTATTAATTTCGAATGATAGCTGCTATCGCCTAATTCACCCCGATGGAACGTTAATAATAAATCGATATCATCATTAATCACATCTAAAGGCATAAGCTGAGTATCACAATGAAGAGTTAATTGTGGATGCAATAGAGCAAAATCGGTGATTATGTCGGCTAATAGTAGGCTTCCCGTCTCACTAGGAATAGTGAGCCGTAATGTTCCTGTTAATCTCTCACGATGGCTTATTTGGCTCAATATATCATCAAGCTCTGCATAGAGATTTTGACTATGCTTCCATAATATTTCACCTTGCTCTGTCAGCCTCATATTCCGCGTTGTTCTCTCAATTAACCGACAATTGAGCTGAGTTTCTAATTGCTTAATACTCCGGCTAACATTCGATGTCGGCATAGACAGTTGTTGTGCGGCACGAGCAAAATTGCCCTGAGATGCCACAGAAACAAAAACTCTTAATAAATTCAGATCAACCGACATTTATCGCCTATCCCTATTGAATACATCAAGCCACTACCTTAATTAGAGCCAAAACTGTTCGATGATATGATCATCAAACTGGACACTATTCCCCTTTAATTCAGCACTTAATTTCGCCATAAACTGTACTAAATAATTCGCATTTTGAGTGGCGAGCAATCTTCCCATTGAAGTTTGCATAGTACTCGGTAATTTAAGTAATTTTTGCTGAAAGTGATCTAAAGCCCATTGAGTATCATCCAGTGGCCTATTTTGTGCAAAAGGATCATTTGCATCAAATAACGCCCTATTCAGTTGGCCACTAACGGCAAAAACACGCGCTAAGCCAATTGCGCCAAGTGCTTCTAACCTATCCGCATCTTGAACAATTTTCGCTTCAATCGTTTTTGGTTCGAGCTGAGCACTAAAACTATGGGTGATAATACAGTGAGCAATCGGTTCATAGTAATGTTCAGGTAGGCTTGGAAAATGAGACTGAAAAACACTCACCGCTTTATCAGCACTTAAAGAAGATGCTTGGTGTCTTTGGGGGTGATTTTTCGGCAATGAGACAAAATCGTGAAAATAACAGGCAGCCAATACAACCAAAGGATTAACTTGTTCTATTGGCTCCATAATTTTTTGTGCCGTACGCCAAACTCGCCTAAGATGAAAAATATCATGGGCATTATCATCATTAACCCAGTTTTTTAGCAGGTAATTATCAAACTCATTCGCCCATTGCTCTATATTCATTTCTATCACCAAACGACTTCAGATAAAAATGACTATATCATGCTTAACAGTAACCAAACGCCATAATTTTCTGATATCTTTCGGCCAATAATAGATCAACATCCCGTTTTTTGAGAGCCTCTAAATCAATAAGCAACTGCTGTTTTAAATTTTCACTCGCTAATACATAATCGCGATGTGCGCCACCGAGCGGTTCAGGGATAATAGTGTCAATAATACCTAGCTCCTTGAGCCTTTTGGCTGTCATTCCCATTGTTTCCGCAGCAACTTGTGCTTTTTGTGCATCTTTCCAAAGGATTGAAGCACAACCTTCCGGTGATATTGCCGCATATGTGCTGTACTCCAACATATTAATACGGTCGCCAACCCCTATTGCCAGTGCACCACCAGAGCAACCTTCCCCTGTTATCACGCAAATGATAGGTGTTTTTAGGCAAGACATCTCCATAATATTTCGTGCTATCGCTTCAGCTTGCCCTCTCTCTTCTGCACCAATACCGGGATATGCCCCCGCAGAATCAATGAATATCACTACAGGTAAATGAAAACGCTCAGCCATCTTCATTAACCTTAATGCCTTACGGTAACCTTCCGGGGAAGGCATACCGAAATTTCTCATCACTTTTTCTTTTGTGGTACGCCCTTTCTGTTGACCTATAACCATAACAGGTTGCCCGTCAAGGCGTGCTAGACCACCAACAAGCGCCTTATCATCCGCAAATGCCCTATCTCCAGCCAACTCCTGAAATTCCGTAAAAATCAGCGAAATATAATCTAGGGTATAGGGCCTCAATGGATGCCTTGCAAGTTGAACTATTTCCCAAGCACCAAGCTGAGAAAAAATTTTCTTTGTCAGTGTTAAACATTTTTTCTCCAGCAACTTGATCTCTTCATCGAAATCAATATCAGGCTGTTGGCTATTTTGTTTAAAAGCCACTAAGGCGTCGATTCTTTCATTAAGTTCGACGATAGGTTTTTCAAATGCTAAGAAGTGAGTAGACATAGGACCCTTTAAATCAGTGTAGCAATACCTAAAGTGTAGTTAAGATCTAAAAGGCTTTCTATGAAGGAAAATGGGATAAATTGTTATCAAAAGTGGGATAATCACGCGGTTATACCCACTAGATTATGCCTTATTGGCTGAATTTTCGGCTATTTCGTAGGCCTATCGACATTATTTTTTGAAATTTAGGGCAGGCTAAATGATTTTCTTCAGGGCAATTGACGATATGCAAAATACCTTTTTTTAACGCCGACAAATCATCAATGACTTTTTGAATTTCCTCTGCTTTTGTTATTAAATAGCCACGATCAATCGTTGGTCCATTTCTTTGATTCAACATGGTGCTTATTTCATCAAGTGAAAATTTTGCTTCTCTCCCTAAAGCAATAAGTGATAAGCGAGTCATCACATCTTTACCATGATAAACACGCTTCAAACCTTTACGACCAATCGGGGTAATTAACCCCTTTTCTTCGTAATAGCGCAACGTCGATGGCGGTAAGCCCGATAGCTCACTCACCTCAGAAATATCTAGTTCATCAACCATGGCGTTAATAACTCGCTTAATTCACCCATACCTCATTTTTTCATTTGCCACTGCAAATGTCATTGATTCGGTATCTATACTTTTTTATTACCTAAAAGGAGGCTCATCAAAGGTTCTTAATTTTCTTGAATGCAGCTTATCGCCTTCTTGTCGCAAAAGATCAATCGCTCGAATACCAATCTGCAAATGTTCTGAAATTGCCCCTTCATAAAAGCTATTTGCTTGCCCTGGTAATTTGATTTCACCATGTAATGGTTTATCAGAAACGCATAATAGCGTCCCATATGGCACCCTAAAACGATAACCTTGAGCTGCAATAGTCGCACTTTCCATATCTACAGCAACAGCACGGCTTAAGCTGAAACGGCGGGCCGTTGCAAAAAAGCGTAATTCCCAGTTACGATCATCCGTTGTTACCACCGTACCTGTTCTTAGCCGTTGCTTAACTAATTCACCTGGCATATTACTGACTTGTTTCGTTGCATCGTACAGTGCCCTTTGTACCTCTGCGATACTTGGGATGGGAATATCAGGGGGTAAAACATCATCTAAAATATGATCATCACGTAAGTAGGCATGAGCTAATACATAGTCACCAATTTTTTGACTTTCACGTAAGCCGCCGGAATGGCCTATCATTAACCATGCGTGTGGCCGTAATACCGCCAAGTGATCACAAATATTTTTTGCATTCGATGGACCAACACCAATATTAACTAATGTTATTCCTACACCCTCTTTCGCGATCAGATGATACGCTGGCATTTGGAATTTTTTCCATGTGAGATCAGACGTGGCAATTTGTGGGTCAGCGTTTTCAGCCGTTAAATAATTGTGCCCTACACAGGATAATGCAACATAACGACTATTCGGATCCCTAACTTGCTCGCAAGCCCAGCTTACAAACTCATCGACATAACGATTGTAATTTGTAAACAAAATATAAGGTTGCACATGTTCTGGCGGCGTTCCCGTATAATGTTTCAGTCTCGCTAAGGAAAAATCGACACGCAAAGCATCAAAGTGAGAAAGGGGCATCTCCTCTGCGGATTGAAATAAACCGTCGGTAATATCATCACTAATATCTGCAAGATCTGTAATAGGAAAATGAGCCGCTAGACTGCTACTCATACTTCTATCTAAAGCTAAATCAGAACCATCAATCACAAACGGGTATGGCACTTCAGTTTGTGAGGGGTAAACAGAAAAAGTGACATCATAATCTTGCTGTAAAATACTCAGTTGCTCGGTTAAATATTGACGAAATAGATCCGGCTGGGTCACCGTAATACGATACTGTCCGGGCTTAACAAAACGTGCATATGCCCTCGTTTTTACGCAATGATCAATTTGACCATGCCACTCAACACATAGTTCAGGATAGGCAAATAATCCCTTTTTGCGGGCATCCGCATCAGGTAATTGCCCATCAGTCACATAAGCTGCAATGGCACTTCTTAAAGAATCAATGGCATTTGTGTACAGCAATGAAAGTTTATCTAATACCTCATCAATAGATAGATTTTCATTATTTTGACATTTTTCTAAAGACACACATGACCCCTTATCATCAAATGATATTATTACCTTATCAAGCAGCAGTGTATGTCTTTAATATTATTCAAACAAGCCTTTATACATTCGCGTTGGGGATAAAAAATTCGTCTTTTCAGGTTGTAAACGCCTTACAACCTTGGTTTCAAAAAGCCATTGAAATTCAGCTTTGCTGAGGCTTAATGGCTGCCCAGTATTACTTTCAACGACAAATAGCGTATTATTTTTAATACCTTTAATTTTTATCCCCATCAACTCAGATTCTTTGGTTGTGAGCTTCTCGGGTGAACTAAAAATAGCCTCTATCGCGCGTGAACTGGGAATGGAGAGTGTTTGGTTTATTTGGGGTTGTTGATTAATACAAAATGGCATTAGCGTTCTCAATAAACAGAATTTTGAATGTAGATATAGCCATTAGACATATTTTATCTAAAACTGTCATAATGCGTTATTCCTACAACCATTTTATCCCCAAAATTAACCCCATATTTTAACAAAGCGATTCTCTTCAAACCCATTATCTCACTTAAGCTAAATAACGATAGCAGCAATGAGTTAATGTATTATCTGGGTAAGAATGAATGGTAATGTCACGACAGCAATTACGGTCTGCAAAGTGATGATGCCTGCCATAAGCTGACTATCACCATTTAGTTGACGAGTTAAAATATAAGCCGTCGGCGCCGTCGGTATTGCAAAGAAAATCACAAATAACGCGGTTTCAAACTCCGGTAATGAGAATAATTTTGCTGTTAAAAGCGCTAATACTGGCATCGCTAATAAACGTAACAGCGTAGAGGTCATTAGCGGCTTAAATTCTTTCCTGAGCGTCGATGTTTGCAATGCCGCGCCAATACAAATTAACCCTAATGGTAAACTCGCTGCCGCAAGTAGCTTTAATAGTTGTCCTGAACCAAAAGGTAATCCTATTGGAGATAAGTTCAGCAAAATACCAATAATACAAGAGAGGATTAACGGGTTTTTAATGATCGGTAAAAATAACTGTTTGATAGAAACTTTAGAGCCAGTGGTTAATGCTAAGACCGCAATAACATTACAACTTGGCACCAGTATCGCCATAATGACGGCAGCAATCGCTATGCCATCAGTACCAAATAAATCGGCTATGATTGCAAGCCCTAAATAAGTATTAAAGCGGGTAATACCTTGAATATGAGCACCAAACCGTGGTATTGGCATTTTAAAAAGTAATTTAAAAATTAGAACTAATACACTGCTAATAATAAGCACAAAAAATATCGCACCCGCGAGATAAGGCAGTTTAGGGCTATCAAGTGGGGCACTCGCTAAACTGTTAATCAATAAAGCAGGAAACAAAATAAAATAGTTCAGTTTTTCAGCGCTAGGCCAAAAATCAACCGAAAACAGCGATGAACGACGTAATATAAAACCCATTGCTATCAGTGCAAATAAAGGCCATAAAACTAACAATATTTGTTCCATATTTTTATACTTTACTTTCGTTAATAACCTTACCCAATAAGAGGGCTTACTGTATCGTTAACAAAATGTAATAGTTAGGTAAAAATGGCTCTATTCACACGTGAAATGCGACTTTTTATATCATTTATAAAAAATGTCTGATGCCTCACGTTTTATTTAATTTTCAACACTTGCCAGTTACTTTTTAATCAATCTATTTATGCTATAACTACAGGCCTTTCTTATGGTATTTCGAAGAATTTATCGATACGCTACCCCAATAGAAATTTATTAGAACAATTTATTATGGATATCCAAACCCTTTGCAAACAATACCGAACAGGTAAAAAATTGAAATACCTCTTTTTCTGGGGTCATCAATCAAAACAAAAACAAGTTACCAAGAGTTGCCTGAGCCAATGGTATCCAGCTACTTTTATGGTTGAAGGCAATCGCTTTGCCAGTGCTGAACATTTTATGATGGCAGAAAAAGCACGATTATTTGATGACAATGAAAGTTTCGAGAAAATTATCCATGCCCCAAATCCTGGCGCTGCAAAAGCATTCGGTAGAGAGGTACGAGGCTTTCAACAGAGCATATGGGATGAACATAGATTTAATATTGCTGTCACAGCAAATCTTGCTAAGTTTTCACAAAATGAAGAGTTAAAAACATTTTTATTAAATACCAATGAAAGAATATTAGTTGAGGCAAGCCCTGTTGATAAAATATGGGGGATCGGCCTTGCTGAAGATAGTGAAAATATCGAGAACCCTCTCACTTGGAAAGGGCTCAATTTATTAGGTTTTGCGCTTATGGAAGTACGTAAACAACTGGCAACTTAAAACATTCCTTACTCACTCTAACATTGAACCAAGAAAATTGGCTTCCCTGCTACCACAAGCATTGAGTATTCGAGTTGTAGCTGGCGGCTTAGATATCATAAGCATTAAAATTACCCCCTTATGTCAATAAGGGAGTATTTTAAGATTGGTTATTTAACATTCGTTTTATCGGCGTATGCTGCTCTTTTTTGCCTATTATCGACGATTTTTTTCGTTATCGCTTCAACTTCAAGCAAATCATCACATACACTTGATCGTAATGCCAAGTTCCATTTACTTAATGCCTTCGCATTCGTCACTAATTCAGGATGGTGATTTAACCTGCCATTAATTTGTAACCAATTAGCAACCTCAGCCCAATCCCATAAAGGGGATTGGCCTTTAATACGCTGTATTGGGTTTGGAAAATCCCCTGCACCCCGCTTACCATCTTTCAGCATTGCAACCGCTTGCCTTGAGAGATGTGTTAAATCAGCAATATCACTCAAGCCGACGAGCACTGAATCAACCGATTCTACTCTTGCCCCTAACCCAGATGTTTCAACATGATGGATAGCTGACTCAATTGCATCATCTAATGATTTAGCCTCTCTATCAAATTCTAGATAGACCGATTTACCATAAAAACAGATTAGCGCATCACCGCAACCACTTTCATACAGCGCATCTTCAAGTTCTGGGGTATCAGCATTAACACCTGAAAGCACCAACGTGAAATTGTATAGTGACACTGTATTCTCCTTGATACTCGCCATACATTAATGGATTCGTTAATAGATACCTTTAACTGAGACCATTTTATTATCTATACCGTTCTAGGTGACCTTTCTCATCCCCTAGATTATTCGCTTGAAACAGGCGGCAATGCCGCCTTAAATTAATTTCCAGACCGATAACAACTATCAACTTTCCGTTTGATCTGTTTAGCATGATCCTCAGGACGGCTTGGTGTGGACCACACGCTCATTTGATGGTTTTGATGTGCATCATTCGCGTCACCACAGCGTAAACGGCAAAAGGCATGCGAACTATGACCCGCTGATACCAAAACCCAGCCTTTAGAGACAGCATATTCAATCGCTGATTGAATGTGTTTGTTTGGATGTCTCTTCATTTCCCTCCTGTATCCGTACTGTAGTTACTTCGTTGACAGGTGTCAACAAGGTGTTTTCCTTTGAATATCACATGTAGTGATTGTTTACTGTTATTTTTCAATAACAGTCGGATATAACTTAACAAAAAGCTACTTTGAACTTTGTCTGAAATTAAAACAATGAGCATAGCAAAGGAGATAAAAGCCCCACCGCTCGCAAAAACAGTGGGGATGGCAGAAATCGCCAAGAGATCACAAGTAGGATAAAAAATCTTCGGATGATGAGTGGGTATGTAACCTATCTCATGAATAAATCACTAAAAGATTACAACGGCATTCTATATTCAATCACACCTGGTTTTTCAGCAACCCAATCATATAAGCGCTGCCCTCGTAAATTGGTTTCCTGCGTATGCCAATACAGACGTCCACAAGCTTGTTTTTTTGCTTGTTCATGCACGAATTCAATCAGATGTTTTCCTACCTGACGCCCCCTTACGTCTGGCGAAACAAATAAATCTTCCAAATAGCAGAAATTATTTTCCGCCCATGTGGAGCGATGGTAGAGGTAATTGACAAAACCAACCACTTTTTCACCTTCAAGTGCAACGGCGCAATACATAGGCTCATTTTCATCGAAAAAACGCTCCCATGTTTTTAATGTGATTTCTTCGCTTAAATCCACTTTATAAAATTCTTGATACTGCAACCAATAAACTAGCCATTGCGGATAATGCTCGGGTGACACAAATTCAACAGTAACAGGTAACATATTGTTATTCATGATATATCCTTTAACGATTCGACATATAAAACAATGGCGTTATATTACATATCAATCTGGTACTAAATAAGATACACTTTTGCTATTTATTTAGGATCCACTTCTAATGAAACGTAAACCGCAAGCTCTCTTCCCTCATTTACTCTTAGAAGCAGGTTGTATTAAAGAAAATGTTTATCACACCATCAGAAATGCCATTCTTGATGGGCGATTATCTGCGGGGATCAAACTGCCCTCTAGTCGTGCTTTTGCTGAAATGATGTCGATATCTCGCAATTCAGTCATTGCAGGTTTTGAACGATTAATCGACGAGGGTTATTTAGTTACTCGTCAAGGCTCTGGCACCTATGTTTCTACAACCATACCTGATGAGCTGGTTAAATTAACATCCAAGACAGATCCTCTCAATAAACAGCAATATTCTGCACCTAATCTCAATCCCGTGATGAGTCATTTAACGACATTATGGAAAACGTCTCGGCCTAATACGAATAAAAAACAGATGTTCAATATCGGCATTGGTTGCGTTGATCAGTTTCCCCATGATTTATGGGGAAGATTACTAGGAAGGGTTTGGAGAAGATCAAAACAAGAAATTCCTCACTACAATCATCCGGCAGGTTATCCGCCACTAAAAAGAATATTAGTCGATTATGTGCACTCAACGCGTGGGGTTAATTGCAGC
This sequence comes from Providencia sp. PROV261, assembly GCF_028477945.1. Classification (NCBI taxonomy): domain Bacteria; kingdom Pseudomonadati; phylum Pseudomonadota; class Gammaproteobacteria; order Enterobacterales; family Morganellaceae; genus Providencia; species Providencia sp. PROV261. The sequence continues at coordinate 103,377 of NZ_JAMPMC010000013.1, forward strand.
GAAGAGCAAATTATTATTGTAAATGGTACTCAGCAGGCGATTAATTTAACCGCAAGCGTATTATTACAACAAGGTAGCTCAGTCTGGTTAGATGATCCTGGATATGACAGTGCGCGAGCTATTTTAACTGCTCGTGGAGCCAATATTTGCCCAATTCCTTCTGAGAGTGATGGAATGAATATTACGATGGCCGCACAAACTTACCCTGACGCTTGCTTAGTTTACACCGCCCCTTCCCATCAATTTCCTCTTGGTACGACTTTGAGCTTAACAAAACGATTAGCGCTATTAGAGTGGGCAAACAAGAATCAAGCATGGATTTTTGAAGATGACTACAACAGTGAATTTCGCTATTTATCTAAACCTATTCAAGCACTTCAAGGGCTTGATGCACATCAACGTGTTATTTATGCCGGCACCTTTTCTAAAATGATGTATCCGGGTTTTCGTTTAGGATTTTTAATTGTGCCAAAAATTCTGATCGAGCCTTTTACTATGATGAAATATTACAGTGATAGCCATTCAGGTTACTTAGAACAAGCCGCTTTAGCACAGTTTATTCAAGAGGGGCATTATGCACGCCATGTGCGTAAAGTTCGAAAAGTTTGCTATTCACGCCAAAATGCATTAATTAGTGCAATTAACACCTATTTGCCCCATGTATTTAACGTTGAGCAAACAGATTCAGGGATCCATGCTGTTTGTTGGTTAAAGCCGGGAATTAGTTTGCCGTTTATACTCTCTACCTGCCATCAGTTAGGTTTTGGTGTACAGTCACTGTCTCGTTATTGTATGAATAGTCATGAAAACAACGCTATTTTATTCGGTTATGCTGCACATACTGAAACTGAGATTACGCGTAGTATTATCGCATTGAGCCATGCCCTACAAACAATAAAATAAATTGAGTTGCATAACCTATAATCAATATAACCTAAACGAAAACGTATTATTTAATTTAATACGCGATTTTAATCCGTATTCTCATTGCTGTTACTCTTTATCAGGGATTACTATCAAACAGAGTTAAAATTATTGAGAGGTATGAATAATGACAAATAATACTCCCCCTAAAAACCTCGAGGTCGGCGATATTATCTTTACAAGTATTGGCACTACGTTATTTCGCCAAATAGCGTCAGCCTCTTTATGTTGGAGCAATCATGTTGGCTTGATAATTGGTCATAACGGGCAAGATTATTTAGTAGCAGAAAGCCGAGTACCGCTATCAACTGTCACGACTTTGACTCGCTTTATTCAACGTTCGGCAGGGCAAAGATATGGTGTTCGCCGACTTACTCACCACCTAACGGATGAACAAAAAGCAGCTTTAGTTGCAGAAGTTCCTTCAAGACTTAATAAATTTTATCATACTGGCTTTGATTATCACTCTTCCCGCCAGTTCTGCTCGAAATTTGTATTTGATATTTACCAGTCAGCACTTTCAATTAACGTAGGTGAAATTGAAACTTTTAAAGATTTATTAAGTAAAAACCCCGAAGCCAAACTTAACTTTTGGAAATTGTGGTTTATCGGTCATATTCCTTGGGAGCGTGCGACAGTGACCCCCGCCAGTTTATGGAGTCATCCGCAATTAGAGTTAATTTACCGCAGTCACGAGGATATTCATTAGTTCGGATTGCGATAATTCTTTGGCTTGTTGGGAATTAACAGTAACCGAAAAACAAACACAAAGTCCTGAGTTTTGCTCATTTACCTTTTGCCCGCCGTCATTGTATCTGGCGGCGGTGATTTGCTGGACTGCATGGAATGCAACCACAATGACCGCTGGTATGAAACCCCGATTGATTTTACTGGTATTGCGTGCTCGTTTACCTTGTCAGCGGCCTACCATCAATCACCGTTAGTGTTTAAGTGTAATGTGATCACCAGCTGTTTTGAACCAACGCCCTATTTATCACGCCCTGACTTCACCACCTTAGCGCAGGATTTTGTCGTTTTTGGTAATGGTTACCTTGAAAAGCGCATTAACCGGCTCGGCGATATGCTGACATTAAAAACCTCTTTGGCTAAGTATACCCACGCCGGTGTGAATGAGGGGCAATACTGGCAAGTGAAGAATTACCAAGATACCTACGAATTCCGCAAAAATAGCATTATTCATTTGAAAAATCCGTGTATTCACCAAGAGATATATGGCGTTCCCGATTACTTGGCGGGGCTTATTTCCGCTAACTTGAATCATTCGGCTACCCTGTTTCGGACAAACTATTATGAGAATGGCAGCCACGCCGGTGTGATGGTATATCTTTCCGCGGCATTGGCTGACGACAAGGCTGTTGAGTCATTAAAGAAATCACTCACCGAAGCCCGTAAAGGTAAGGCATTTAAAAATATCTTTGTTTATGCCGCCAATGGTGGCAAGGATGGGATTCAAATTTTGCCATTCTCACAAATCAGCGCCAAAGATGAGTTTGTGGGTATCAAGGACACCACCCGCGATGATTTGTTGGCCATGCACCGGATACCACCACAACTGATGGGGATCATCCCGCAAGGCTCAGGTAGCCTTGGTGATATCGAAAAAGCCGCAATGGTTTTTTGGTTCAATGAGTTACTACCACTGATGGAAAGCATGAAATCAATTAACGACATGCTAGGTGTTGAGGTGATCCGCTTTAAACAATATGCGTTGCTGGATTTTTTGACGCAGGCCAAGAACAAAGAACCGAATTATAAATAAACCATTCAATTCACATTAACCGATGTTCCCTCTTTCAAAGCTAATAGAACGGCCTTAGCGCCGTTCTACCTATTTCACATACCCGAAACTATTTTATATCTCATCTAGGCTGTACAGCCTGAATAATTGCAAATAACACCATTAACGAGCTAATCACACCATGGCCAGCGCGGCTCATCTTTACCCCTTTGCGCGCGCTTGCTCCCGCCTCGCCCGCACACAAAAGGGATGGGATTTTGTGCAGGTGTGCCGGTCACCAAAACCCGCACCAGTACAGGTACCAAGCAGAAAATAAGTCAAGGCTAAATTTGTGCAATTTGATACAAAATTGTGAGCTTAGTCCATTAGATTTTAAACTGGTGATATGTATTCTTGATTTAAAATTATCATTCACATAGTCTATATATAAAAAAGGAGTTCAGCTTAATGATACAACAAGATTATTCCGAGCAAAATTTGCGGCGTTATTTATACCCTAGCGATTTTATAAAAAATCGAAAACTACTAAATTCTGTACTCTCAAAATCTTTTTTTGACGAACTGAAAGATTATATGAAGTACATTGACATTGATGGTTTTCCGCTCAAAAATATAAAAATAAAAAATAAAAATGTTTATACAACCACAACTCTACATCATAAGTTAATTTTGCGCCGATGTGATTCATCGTTAAAAAGACTGTTTAATTTAAAAATGAAAAACAGGCATTCTATAATAGATGAATTAACGGTTTTCCTTAAGGAAAGCCCTAAATACTCTATAATTAGAACTGATATAAAATCATTTTTTGAATCAATAAGTCAATGTCATTTACTAAAAAAACTTGAAAATAATAAAACTCTTTCGCATATAAATTTTAATGTAATACTTCATTTATTAAACACATACAATACAATAACTGCAAATAATGTTGGAATCCCCCGAGGCTTAGAGATAAGCTCTTCTCTTTCTGAAATCGCCTTATTAGATTTTGACGAAAAAATACTTAGAAATCAAAATATCATTTACTATGGTCGATTTGTTGATGATATAATCATAATTACAGATAATCCATTATTTTTCAATAAGATACACAACACAATTTCACCGTACAATTTAAATATAAATAAGTCCAAATCACAACTAATAACACTAAATACTTATAGTGAGCATAGTACTCCTGTATCTTTCAATTATTTGGGTTATAATTTTTCATTCCCTACAGATCACCAATTATCAAACAAGAAAAAAAAGAAAAACTTCAGAACAGTTGTTATAAAAATATCTGATAATAAATTAAAAAAAATAAAGACCTGTATTTCAAAATCTTTTTATGCATTCTATAAAAATAACGACTTTGATTTATTAATAGATAGGTTATTGTTTTTATCAACGAATAGAACCTTAATAAGTGAGAAATCAAAGAAAAAAATTCCCACAGGAATTTATTTTAATTACTCAAAGATAAATGACACTTCTTGCCTTAAGGAAATTGACTTGTTTTTAAAAAAAACAATATTTAGTCATAAAATTCGCGCCAATAAAATAAAAGCAAGAAGTTTTAACACCTTGCAAATAAATAAACTAATAAAAATTAACTTTGAAAACTCACATAAAAAAATAATATATAAAAGTTTTAATGCAAAAAGATTAAAAGAGATAACTAGGATTTGGCAATGAAGCATAATATTAAAATAGACAAAAAAGATTTTTTAAGATCTTTACTAACAGATACATCACCTAATGATGTACCTTTAATATTCTCTAATGATGGACTGTATATTAATTTAAATTCCATAAAAAAAGGAAATCCTGTATATGATATAATGAAAAATCTGATAATTAGAAATGTTAATAACAATGAAGTTTTAAATCCCGATACAACAATACCATTTAAATATAACATAAAGAAGGATGAACATAAATTAAGAACACTTTCTCTAATTCACCCAGCATCACAATACACGTATGCAATAATATATAGAGATTATGCTAACATAATTAATTATTTATGTTCATTAAGTGAGATATCTATAAGAGCACCTATAAAAATAGCCAACTCCTTTTATTTAAAGGAGGGTCATATTAATAATAAATACAAAGAAATAAATGTTGAAACCATTAAAGATGAAGTAAAAAGGAAACATGCATCATCTTTTTTCTCATATAAAGGCTATAACCGTATCTATAACTTCTATAAAGATAATGATTTTTACAACTTAGAAAAAAAATTTCCTATTATGTGGAATTTAGATGTTGCTAATTGTTTTAATAATATTTATACACACTCCATAGAGTGGGCGATCAAAGGTAAAAACTATTCAAAATCAACCAAATCTATAAATCAGCGTTTCCCTGCCATTTTAGATAAGACTATGCAAAATAGCAACCATAGCGAAACGAATGGAATACCAATAGGAAGTGAATTTAGTAGAGTATTTGCAGAAATAATACTCCAGCGAGTTGATAATAATATAATTAATTCATTATCAATAAAAAATATAAAAATGAATGATGATTATTGCATCTATCGCTATGTTGATGATTTTATTCTCTTTGCAAAAGACATAAATACTGCAGAAATTATTTATAAAGAAATAAATGATCATCTTGGAGAATATAATTTGTATCTAGGTGATAATAAACTTAAAAAATATAACAGGCCATTCCTTACAGAAAAATCCGATTCTATAATTAAGGCTAACTTGATATTAAAAGAAATGGATGAAAAACTCTTCATTAAAAATGAAAAAAAGATATCATGTCTATTGGAAGTAAAAAATGTAAGAGATTTCTCTAATTTCTTCATTAATAAAATTAAAATAATAACCCCACCTTCGAGTAACTATTCAAATTTATCATCTTATATAATCTCCAGCATATGCAATAGAATTACAAACATCAATAAGGATTATAATGAGATAATAAAAAATAATTTCAACCCTTTTATTTTAAAAAAGACTCTATTGTCACTTTATAATATTTTATTTTTCTTTTTTTACACTAATGTATCTATTTCATCATCGCTTAAAATAACGAAGGCTACTATACTAATCAATAAAAAGCTGTTGACTAAACATGATGACATTAGATTGGAATTATGTGATTTTATTTCAAACAATATTAATTCAATGTCTATATTGGAAGTTGATAATATTAATGAAGGAAGACATAATTTTCTTTCAATTGAAAGAGTAAATATGTTAATACTTCTAAGAAATCTAGGTGATGAATATTTACCAAAAAAAGTTAGTCTGGAAAAAATAATTACACCAGATACAAAAATGAATTATTTTTCGATAGTATCATTTTTATTTATTATAAAAAACAATTATAAATATAAAAGTATAAAAAGAATAATTGAGTTAAAGATAAAATCACTTTTCTCAGATGGACATAATGATATTAAAGATAATTCGGAAATTGCTCATTTAGCGTTAGATATTTTATCTTGTCCTTTTGTTTCACCTGAGCTAAGAAAATACATTTATATAAAAGTAACATCAAGTTTAGATTTAGCTAGAACTCCAACTCAAATAGATGATGAATATAATAGTTTTTTAAATGTTTATTGGTTTGTCAAATGGAACGATTTAAACCTGATAAACCTTTTAGAGAGAAAAGAGTTGAAATCTAGCTATTTATAGCATAAATTGGAACAAGGATTGGTTAGTTGCTCTTGCTCGCTTATATTCACTTTCATTGAGTTATGCGAGTCACACTTCGTTTGAAGTGTTTCGCATTTAGTTTGAGATTTTTTGCAACAAAATTTCATCTAAACTGTTTGAGAGGTATATACGCATGACAAAATCGTCATATGACGTGCATACCTTACACACCTGATGAGCAACCAACCTCTCCTACCTTTATTAAAAATTTTATTATATGTATTATAAATCAATAAATTAAATCTTTAACTTGTAACTATATCACACTCATTCCTTCTCACTTTCTTAATGTTAATTATAAATGATTAAATAATAGTCAACCCTTTCTCTACCACTGATAAACTCACTTACCTGAACACTATCTTATGAATGTAATATTTGTCTCTCTCATATGCACAAATGGAATATTCATTACAAAAATATTCGTATCACAAATAATTGTTAGTTTTTCGGAAACCGGTTACAACGGTTACACCCTACCAAAACCACCTATAACCCACTGATTACAAACAACTCCGTTGTAACTTTTTACTGGTTACAACGGGTTACAAAACAGGGGTTAAAAAGTTACATCCTTATAAAACAATAAGTTATATTTTTAATTTGTAACCTCTTAAAACGGTTACACGTAACCGCAAAGTAACCCAGTTGTAACCTTTTTCTATTACCATATTTCTTTATAGTATCAATAAGATATAAGGCTATTTTAATTTTGTAACCATTGTAACCGCTTTCCGAACCCCTCCCACAAATTCTCTATCTATATAAAAGACACTTAGTAATGCTTATTTATTGCACAACCCATTATGCTTTCACTTGTTTGTCATTCTGAGTATTTATGATATTTAGTTGGTAACTATCTACAGATATAAAAAAGGCTGCACATCGGCAGCCTATAGATGAATAGAGGGGGAAACTAACTCTCACTGTTTTCTTGGAATACCAACATCTAAGCACATCAGGCTTCGTTAAAGTACTCCCCACCGCAAGCGTGCTATTAAACTGGCTGTTCACCGCGCTTCACACCGTCTTAACGCCCACAAACTTACGCATGCGCCCCGCTTTCAATAAATTCTTAATATCCGTATTCAATAGCATAGACTGGCGGTACTCACTGGCCACCTGTGCAATATGGTTAAAATTCACTGCATAAACACCCTTTTCACTACTGTGATTCACACCAAAAGCCTCGTTATCGTGTAAATAATCAAATATCTCCCAAAACTCCATTACTTGCGGTTGGTCGAGTTGGATCGCTTGAACACGTTGTTTGACCAGCTCAATAATAAAGTCACGTGTTTGGCGAATATAGGCCGCTTTTACAGAAAGAACTACTTTGCAGAGAATCCTAGGTCACTCGACATTTGACCTACGCTCACTTTACACCGGACTTTCTTCAAGATGCGATTACGTACAACCCATTAAAGGGAGGAACAGAGTTAGCTTAATAGACTGTTCGTTTTAGGATGATTTTGACGACGAAAAGCAATACAAATTTAACTTTTGCATGTCCACAAATTGTCCACACTGGGATGCATTTCTCCGCTGCAAGTACCACCAAATCAGCGTTTAGATCGTCCACAAGTTGTCCACACTTGAACACTTTTAGGCACTTTTGAGCCTTTTTTGTACAGATTATGCACAAAAAAAAGGCACTCGCCCCCGGGTGCCTTTTGACTACAACTCACTGAATATAAAGTAAATTACACCTATTCAGCGGTTCTGGTACTTGTGCGAATTAGGTAATCAAAGGCGCTAAGTGCGGCTTTTGCACCTTCACCGGCTGAAATAATGATCTGTTTATAAGGTACAGTAGTACAGTCACCCGCAGCGAACACACCTTTCACATTTGTTTCGCCACGTGCATCCACCTCAATTTCGCCTATACGGTTACGTGCAACGGTATCACCTAACCAATTGGTATTTGGCAACAGGCCAATTTGCACAAATGCGCCTGCAACTTCTAATAAATGTACACTATCATCAGTACGGTCTTTATATTCAAGACCCGTCATCTTGCTACCATCGCCCTTCACTTCCAATGTTTGAGCATTAACGATAATGTCAATATTTTTCAGGCTACGTGCTTTATCTTGTAGTACTGAATCCGCCTTCAATTCAGGCGCGAATTCCAATACTGTTACATGTTCAACAATACCCGCTAAGTCAATAGCCGCTTCAATACCTGAGTTACCTCCACCAATCACAGCAACGCGTTTGCCTTTAAACAACGGACCATCACAGTGTGGGCAGAATGTAACGCCTTTCGTGCGATACTCTTGCTCCCCAGGTACTCCCATGTTACGCCAACGGGCACCTGTCGCAATAATGATACTCCGTGACTTCATTACTCCGCCGGAAGCTGTTTCGATTTGGTGGTAACCGCCTTCTTCTGTTGCTGGAATTAACTTAGTCACTGACTGACCATCAATCACATCAACATTGTAGTCATCAACGTGGTTCTTCAGTGCTCCCGCAAATATCGCCCCTTCTGTTTTGAGTACAGAAATGTAGTTTTCGATATCAACGGTATCCATAACTTGGCCACCAAAACGCTCACCGATCACACCAGTGCGAATACCTTTACGTGCAGTATAAACCGCTGCGGATGCCCCAGCAGGTCCACTACCGATGATGAGTACTTCAAATGGTTCACGTTCCGTTAATGCTTTAGCGGCACGCGCGTCAGCATTCGTGTCAACCTTATTAATGATCTCACTTAATGTCATGCGCCCTTGGCCGAACTCTTTTCCATTTAAGAAAACAGCGGGAACGCCCATCACATTACGTTCTTCAATTTCATTTTGAAACAGCGCACCATCAATCGCTGTATGTGTGACATTTGGATTTAATACTGCCATTAAATTCAGTGCTTGCACAACATCTGGGCAGTTATGGCACGATAATGAATAATAGGTTTCAAAATGGAATTCCCCTTCAAGGGCCTTCACTTGATCTAATAACTCTTGTGCTTCTTTAGATGGGTGACCACCAATTTGCAACAATGCAAGCACAAGCGATGTAAATTCATGGCCTAGTGGTGAACCTGCAAAACGCAATCCACTATCAACACCAGGGTTAGTAATTAAAAATGATGGTACTCTTTGAGTATTATCTTGTACTTCACGAACAGTAATCTTGTCTGAAAGCGCAGCAATTTGGTTTAGAAGCTGTTTTATTTCATTTGATTTATTACTGCTATCTAAATTAGCGACTAACTCAACAGGTTTAGTCAATTTTTCTAAATACGCTTTCAATTGCGCTTGCATATTGTTATCGAGCATATGATCCCCTTGGTCATAAAATCGGGTGCATAGCACCCGATAACATCAGTATGTTTTTACTTTCTACTTTCGAAATAAAGTTTTCGATTAGATTTTGCCAACCAAATCTAAAGATGGAGACAGAGTTGCTTCACCTTCTTTCCATTTAGCAGGGCATACTTCGCCTGGGTGGCTAGCAACATACTGCGCAGCTTTAACTTTACGTAGCAGATCAGAAGCATCACGGCCAATGCCTTCTGCTGTGATTTCGATAGCTTGGATGATACCTTGTGGGTCAACAACGAAAGTACCACGGTCAGCCAAACCTTCTGCTTCACGCATATTTTCGAAATTACGAGTCAGTTCACCTGTTGGGTCACCGATCATGGTGTATTTGATTTTACCGATAGTTTCTGAACTTTCGTGCCATGCTTTGTGAGTAAAGTGGGTATCAGTTGAAACTGAATAGATTTCAACGCCCATTTTTTGGAATTCTTCGTAATGGTCAGCGACGTCACCAAGTTCAGTTGGGCAAACGAAAGTAAAGTCTGCTGGATAGAAGAAGAATACACTCCATTTTCCAGCCACATCTTTTTCGGTGACTTCGATAAACTTACCGTCTTTAAAAGCTTGATTTTTAAATGGTTTGATTTGAGTATTAATTAAAGACATTTTACGTTCTCCTGTTTGGTTGATTATTAAGTTACTGGTTTACAGCCTTTTTTTCCAATCAGTTAATACTATCGATTTGATAGGCACAGACTTGCAATGATTTTTGAATTGATAGGCACTATATTACAACGCTTACTGAACAATTCAGCAAGCGTTTTTTGACATAATTGCAACAGCAAGGTGTTATGCCATGGTTGCAATGGTTTTACGAAACCGCATTAATGCGAACGAAAAGAAGACGATACCGATAATTAATAAGACAATAAACTGAGGCCAAACGATCTGGAACCCTGCTCCTCGATATAAAATCGCTTGTGCAAGGCTCACAAAATGTGTTGTCGGCATCGTCAGCATAATGTCTTGAACTAACTGAGGCATACTTTCACGTGCGGTCATACCTCCTGAAAGCATATTTAACGGTAATAGAACAAGGATCATCAATAGCCCAAACTGAGGCATTGAACGAGCTAGCGTACCCATAAAGATACCAATTGATGTGGTCGCAAATAAGCTTAATGCCACACCACACATAAATAGCAGTATAGACCCCTCGATCGGCACTTGTAGCAAGGTTTTAACCACCAGCAGAAGTGATACTGCCGAGGCAACCAAAACCACTAATCCCATTGACCAAATCTTAGATAGCATGATTTCAAATGGAGTTAGTGGCATCACCATTAAATGCTCAACCGTACCGTGTTCTCGTTCGCGAATTAGCGCAGCGCCCGTTAACACTATCGAAAGCATAGTAATGTTATTAATGATTGCCATTACCGACCCAAACCATGATTGCGTTAAGTTGGGGTTAAAACGCATACGAACTTCAAGATCTACAGGTAAACTCGCATCACTACGGTACTTAGCAAGAAACTCATTCACTTCACCTAAAGTGATATTTTGAATGTAACTATTACCTAAAAACGCTTGGCTCATACGTGTTGCATCAATATTCACTTGGATTTCTGGATGGCGACCGGCCAGTACATCCTTCTGAAAATTAGGTGGAATATCTAAAGCAAAAGTATAAGTACCTCGGTCAAGAAGGCCATCAATCTGTTCGGGAGTTACATCCGCCGGCGTCTTAAAATAAGGTGCATAAAAACTATTGATAATACGGTTCGATAACTGTGATTTATCCTGATCAGCAACCGCAATCGGTGCGTGATGCAAAGAGCCTGGCGTCACTGTTGCCGATGAATAAATCGACACCGTAAAAGCAAAAACAATAAGCGCCATCATCGCCTTATCACGCCCTAAACTACGCAGCTCTTTGACACCTAAATGAAATATGTTTTGTAACTTACGTATCATCAGTTAGGACTCCTGTTTTTTCAGGAAAATAACACTGAGGCCTATCACGATAGGGATAGTAATCAATAGCGGAATAAATGACGCTTGCAAATCAAACAAGTTCAGTCCTTTAGAGAAAGTACCGCGTGTTATTGTCAAAAAGTGCGATGTGGGATAAACCATACCAACCCAACGACCAATCCCTTCAAGTGAAGAGACAGGGTCAATCATGCCTGAAAATTGAGTAGCCGGGATCAGTGTAATAATTGCGGTACCAAAAATAGCGGCGATTTGACTCTTCATAAAGCAAGAGATCAGCAAGCCCATTCCTGTTGCGATAGTAATATAGAGAAAAGCTGCAAGTGTTAAGGTCAGAAAACTCCCTTTAAAGCTAACGCCAAAAACAAATACACTCAACGCGCAGAGCATCACAAAGTTAAACATGCCTAATAAAATATAAGGAAGCTGTTTACCTAATAAAAACTCCAATTTGGTGATCGGGGTTACATAAAGGTTAATCATTGATCCTAGCTCTTTTTCGCGAACCACACTGAGTGCACTTAACATCGCTGGGATCATCATCAGCAACAGAGGAATCACTGCGGGAACAATCGCAGGTAAACTTTTTACATCGGGGTTATAGCGATAACGGGTCTGAATGTCGATGACAGGCATTCCCGCCACACCAACTGGTTGCTTAGCAGCCATGGTGCTTAACCAAGCGAGATGCATCGCTTGTACATAACCACGAACAGTTTCAGCACGATTAGGCATTGCACCATCAACCCATACGCCAATTTTCACCGCATGCCCTTTTGCTACATCACGCGCAAAATTAGGGGGAATTTCAATGGCGACAGATACTTTACCGCTACGCAGCGCGGTTTCCAGTTCATCATAATCCTTAATGGGAGGCTGCTCGATAAAATAGCGAGAGCCTGCCAAATTTAGGGTATAACCTTGGCTTAAACCTGTCTGGTCACGGTCAAGTACTGCAAAACGTAAATTTTCCACATCCATACTGATCCCATAGCCCATGATAAACATGAGGATCACCGTACCCAGTAGTGCGAGTGTCGAACGTACTGGGTCGCGCCGTAACTCCATCCCTTCCCGAATGCTATAACTAAATAATCGACGGAAACTGAAACGGCTTTTCAGCGCTTCATCCGTCTGTTTTTTAAGCTCAGGGTCAACATGAAATTCAGGGGCTGTATCCTTGGTCGCTCCGGCTTCTCCCACAGCATCTTGTAGATAGGCGATAAAAGTGGCTTCCAGCGTGTCTAATCCGCGCTTTTTGATCAGATTATCAGGAGTATCACAATCAAGTACCTTCCCTGCATGCATCAAGGAAATACGGTCACAGCGCTCCGCTTCATTCATAAAGTGGGTAGAAATAAAAATAGTGACACCGTCACGCCTTGAAAGGTCAACCATTAAATTCCAGAACATGTCTCGCGCCACAGGGTCTACCCCTGATGTAGGCTCATCAAGGATCAACATTTCGGGGCGATGAATAACGGCAACGGCTAGCGATAAGCGTTGACGAATACCTAACGGTAAATCATCGGGCATCGTATCTCGCACATCATCTAAATCAAAACGCTGGCACATCTCATCAATGCGCTGCTTAATTTGATCTTCCGCGATATGAAATAGCTTAGCGTGCAAAACTAAGTTTTGTTCGACACTCAATTCGCTATAGAGGGAAAATGCTTGTGACATATAACCAACGCGTTTGCGCGTTTCAATATCTTTTGGGTCAATTTCTTGCCCAAATAACCATGCTTGCCCTTCGCTCGCTTGCAATAGCCCAGTCAACATCTTCATCGTTGTGGACTTACCGCATCCGTTAGATCCCAAAAAGCCAAATATTTCACCTTTCGGTATTTTAAAATTAACATGGTCGACCGCCACAAATTGACCAAAACGCATGGTTAGATCTTGCGCTTCAATCGCTATCACATCATCGTCTGAGGTATCACGAGGCGGGATAACCACTTTTTTATGACCGCTACGCTTCTCTTCTGGTAGTAACGCAATAAATGCAGCTTCAAGATCATCGCACTGTGTTTGTGCTTTCAGTTCAGAGGCATGTCCTGTTGCCATGACCTTGCCATCATCCATCGCAACCAGCCAATCAAAACGCTCCGCTTCTTCCATATAAGCAGTGGCCACCAACACACTCATATTGGTTTGTCGTTCGCGAATACGTTCGATCAAATCCCAAAATTGTGCCCGTGACAATGGGTCAACCCCTGTGGTTGGTTCATCAAGGATCAGTAAATCAGGGTCATGAATTAGCGCACAACAAAGCCCCAGTTTCTGTTTCATCCCCCCTGAAAGCTTCCCTGCGGGCCTATCTTTGAATGGAGCCAACCCCGTGCTTTCGAGTAAATCGTCGATACGATACTGGCGCTCTTCTTTAGATTGCCCAAATAGACGCCCAAAGAAATCGACGTTTTCATAGACTGAAAGCGTGTGGTATAAGTTTTTCCCTAATCCTTGGGGCATATAAGCAATTTTAGGGCAGACTTCTCGGCGATGTTCTTTATCTGCCATATCACCACCAAGAACGATAACTTTCCCTTGCTGGATCTCTCTTGCACCAGCAATCAATGAAATTAGGCTTGATTTCCCCACACCATCAGGGCCAATTAAACCAACCATTTTCCTTGCTGGAATTGATAAAGTAATGTCATCCAACGCACAATTATCACCGTAATGTTGGCTGACATGGCTTAAATCTACTATCACATCATCCATCAAATTATGGGTCATTGTGGTAATCTCACCTCAAGGTCAGTTGGCCATTGGGCATTAGGATCTAAACGAACATAAGCTTTGCCAGGTAAACCAGTTTTGACATATTCGAGGTTCTTTTCCAGTAGCTCTGGTGAAATTCGCGCGCGAACACGGAACATTAATTTCAAACGTTCGTTTTGCGTTTCAACGGTTTTTGGTGTGAATTGTGCAACACTGGCAACGAAAGTCGCTTTCGCAGGTATCACAATATTAGGGGCAGCATCTAAGACAATATGCACATCACTGCCTAATGCCACTTTTCCAGCATCTTCTGTAGGTAAAAAGAAGGTCATATAAACATCGCTGAGGTCAACCATATTTAATACTCGACCACCGGCCCCTAATACTTCACCAGGTTCAGCAACACGGTATTGAATACGACCGTTACGCGGCGCTTTAAGCACACTATCATCTAAATCAGCAATAATACGTCTTTCAGTTGCAGTCGCTGCATCAACGCGCGTTTTTGCTTGAACAACGCCCGCTTTTGCAGAATCAATTGCCGCAAGAGAGGCTGCAACCTGAGCTTTAGCCGCTTGCAGCGCGGCTTTTGCGCCTTGTACCTGTGCGGTGTCATCATCAACCTGTTGTTGAGAAACCGCTTTAGTTCTTACTAATGCACGAGAACGGTTAAGTCGTTTCTGTGCCGCATCAAGTTCTGCTTCACGTTGACGAACAACCGCTTGTGCGGCTAACTTTTCACTTTCACGTTGCACTAAACCTGATTCTGCTGTTGATACATTACTAATTGCTTGACGTAATTGAGCTTGTACTTCGTGAAGCTGTTCTTGCAGTGCTCTGGTATCCATTTTGGCAAGAATCTGACCTTCCTTGACAAAATCACCTTCTCTCACCGTAATAGTATCGATCCGCCCTGCCGTTTTGGTTGCAATATCAATTTCGGTTGCTTCTATACGACCATTACTTTGAGCGAAACCTGCGGGTAAACTGCTAGAATTCATACTCCAATAATAAAAACCACCTGCTGCAATAATTAAAATAATAGCGACATAAAAAATGATCTTTCGTTTATTTATTTTCATACCATCCCTTCTCTTTTCTTTATGTGAAAGAAAATAGCTAATTTTTAATTCAATTGTTTAGTATTGCCCATCTTATTTAGTCACACTAAAAAATAATAAAACCAAGAAAATAAAAACTGACTAACGCACATTTTCAACTTAACATCTCAATACAACATTCCTTTTTAGATTAAGTTACTTGCCTGTTCTCTATCCCTTTAATTTAATTCTATTTTATCCCTTTTAACCTTAAGTAAAATAGCACATATATCACAAAATACCATATTCAAAAGTTAAAAAGAGTTTATTGGCACTTATTGCTTAAGATTTATTAAAAAACAAAAAAATAATGCTAACAAAAAAGTTTGTTAGCATTATTTTGTTATAAAATTAACTTATTAGGTATTTAACTTATAAATTCAGCAATTGTTTGTTCATCCATACGGTAACGAACCCATTCATCTTGGGGTTTAGCACCAATACTTTTATAAAAATCAATTGCAGGTTGATTCCAGTCTAAAACACTCCATTCCAAACGCTGGCATTTCCTTTCACTGGCAATCATTGCAATATGCTTTAATAATTTTTTACCCGCACCCGCTCCTCGATAATCAGGGGAAACATATAAATCTTCCAAGTAGATCCCATTATTACCTAACCAAGTCGAGTAACTAGAAAAAAAGACCGCATAACCAGCAGGTTTACCGTCCACATAGCAAATTAAAGCCTCTGTATTTGAATTTTCACCAAATAATGAGTTTTCTATATCGGTGACAGATGCTTTAACTTCATGACGTGCTTTTTCATATTCCGCTAATTCGATGATCATATCTAAAATCAAAGCGGCATCTTTAATTGTGGCTGGTTTTATTTCTACATTCATTTTGGCGTTTCCTATATGTTTACATCTTGATTTTACTCCAAAATTATTACTCACCACAGCCACTAGCAGTTTTATTCATGACACTTTTAATGCCATTAGAATCATTTATAACAATACCTAAACACAATACATCATTGTGATTGATAGAAAGTTGCTAGGTTTGTTATGATAGCGATATTGTTCAACACTAGAAAAAAGGAGGCTTATTATGATGTTGTGTGATCTTATTGACTATTCACACTTCTTTGGTAATCGCCAAAGCTCAGGCTTTCACAGTTATATACTGCGATAACCCTGCCTGAGCGAAGCTCCCAAAAGATACCTTCCTCAGCTTACTGGGTTGTCGTCCTGACTATACCCTGGCATTGTCATGCCTAAAAATTGAGTAAGCTATGAGCACTTTATTATCTGTAAAATCATTAAATTATGATACTTCTACAACCTCTTTATTGAGTGATATTACCTTCACGCTACAAAGTGGCGATCGTATTGGTCTGATTGGGCATAACGGAAGTGGCAAAAGTACATTATTGAAGCTTTTGACCGGTCAGTTATCACCTAACAGTGGCAGTATTACTTATGCAAATCAGTGTGTAACCGCTTATATTGAACAGCACCTACCCGAAGAGGTAGCGCATTTGAGTTTAATTGATACAGTTATGCAGCAACTCCCTGCTCAAGAGCGTCTTTCTGAGCGTTGGCGAGCGGAAGTTTTACTGACTGATTTAGGGTTCACTGAGAAACAATGGGCACAAAAAGCCAATCAAATTAGTGGCGGGCAGCATACCCGATTACTTTTAGGTAGAGCATTAATTCAACAACCCGATCTGATGCTATTGGATGAGCCAAGTAACCATCTTGACCTTCCCACATTGATTTGGTTAGGTAACTTTTTGCAAAACTGGAAAGGCAGCTTCGTTTTAGTTTCTCACGATCAAAATCTGCTTGATAAAGTGACTAACTGCACATGGATATTGCGAGATAAAACGCTACATTTCTTCCGGCTCCCATGCTCATCTGCACGTCATGCACTGAGCCAAAAAGATGTCGCTGATGAAAAACGCCATCAAGCGGAGCAAAAGGAGATTGATCGCATTGCGGTAAGTGCCAAACGTTTAGCTATATGGGGTCAAGTTTATGATAACGAAGACCTTTCTCGTAAAGCAAAACAGATGGAAAAACATATCGATAGACTCAAGGAGGCGCAAACTGAGCTGACTGAAGGCTATCAATGGAAATTAGCGCTAAATGGCAAATCGATCCCCGCAGATAGAGTCCTTGAATTAGATCATGCCAACATTAAGACTCCCGATGAGAAATTGCTTTTCACAACAGGTTTTCATCAAGTCAAAAGTGGTGATCGTATTGCCATTATTGGTGCCAATGGCTGCGGTAAATCCACTTTATTACGTTTATTGTGGCAACGTTTTAAAGCAGATGAACGATACAGTGAGCAATTAAAGTTTCATCCATCGATTAATGCGGGTTATTACGACCAGCAACTTGAGCAACTCAATGATAATGACAGTTTATCTGATGCTTTACGGCCTTTTGCTAATTTAGTCGATGAACAACGCAAAATGGCATTGATTGGTGCAGGTTTTCCTTATACACGCCACCAACAAAAAGTGGCAACACTCAGTGGCGGCGAACGAGCACGGTTGTTATTTATTGGCTTGAGCTTGGCGCAATATGAGCTAGTGATGCTAGATGAACCCACCAACCACCTTGATCTTGAAGGCAAAGAAGCACTGAGTGAGCAAATATCACAATTTGCAGGCGCTTTGCTGGTGGTTAGCCATGATAAATGGTTAATTGAAACGAGTTGCCAGCGTTTTTGGTATATCAATAATAATCGATTAGAGGAGTATCTTGACGTCGAGGAGGTTTACCAACAAATCGAGCAACAATCGCACCTTCAAAATAACAGCGTAATTAACGAAAAAGTAGCTTCACCCCATATAGACGAAGCCGCTTCTCAATCGACTGTTTATGAAGATGAATTGTTGGAAAAGTTATTGTTACTTGAAGATAAATTACACGCAGATAGGCAACGTAAATTGGCTCATCAAAAACCACTGCTTCAACAACAGTGGATCGATGAAATAGAAAAAATACAGGCGCTACTCAACCTGTAATTAAATCAATCCCCTAATAGCCAAGGTTATTAGGGGATTACATGATAATTATGTAATCCATAAACAGCGTTTTACTATGACCGTTCATTAAGAACAGAAAAATGTTTTGGTAAAATAGGTCTATTTTTTTATTTTCATGGCCTTTTTCCACTAAAATAGCGAATTAAAGTGCAAAAAGTTTTACCATGAATAATAAATCAGCAAAATAACCTATTTTATTATTTAGTACGCTGGCGTTTAGCTCGTTTAAAATAAGATGTCGGTACTTTTGGGCAAACAACCTCTTTAAATTTTTTATCTAATGCAGCCTCTGGTTTTACCTCGGCCGATTCCGTACTTTCGTTAGATGGTATATTAGGTGATGTCTTTACGTTATCTTTCATATATGAAGACTCTTTTGCCTGAATAATATCATTGGTTTTAGCCATGTTCGTGCCCTTCTACTGTCAATACCGAGTTGACTTGTTCAATACGTTCAACAGCACTGTTGATAATTTCAACAACTCGCATTGATTGTTCCTTAGTCAATTCCTGCAAAACAATGTTGTGTCGCAGCAATGATTTAAATCTATCAACAGCAAGCTCTATTTCTTTGGCAAATTGGTTGCCAGCCGTAAGCTCTTGTGCATAACTGAGTTTTAGCTGAACTTCCGCTAAAATATCAGCTTTCAATAATAGAAAACATTTTCCTTCAGGTGTCAGCGAATAACACTTACGCCCTTTTCCTTGCTCCTTATACGCGGTGATCAGCCCCAACTCTTCTAATAATGTTAATGTTGGATAAATCACACCAGGGCTTGGGCAGTAAAAACCCGCCGTTTCCTGCCCTATCTTTTTTATCAATTCATAACCATAGTTTGCCCCATCAGCCAAGAGATGCAGAATGTAGACACGCAACTGTTTTGGGTTAAACATACGGCTTAAGCTTTTACCATCACAAAGGCACGGTTCCGCTTGTTGTTCATTATTCATTAATACTCTCAGAACCCCTTTAGGTCTTAAAAACCGATATATCTAATATAATAGTGGATTTTTTGAAGATTACCAGTTTAGATATATCTGTTTTTTTGCATAAAATGCTAATGATAATTATTCTTATTGAGATGCTAATAAAATGCCATCGATAAAAAAGCATTAGCAATGATCGACGTGAAATAAAAAAAGCCAATCCGTTGAGTCCGTGATTGGCTTTATTGATTTGAATGAAAAGGTCAATTACCCTACGTTTGGCAGTATTTTGAAGGCAATTGCCAATTGAACACCGATCACCACAATACCACACAAGAACACGATAAATAGTGCAGGTGTGCCACCGGTAACTTGATATTTACGCTCATTACACAATCTTGATTTAAATGCCATCGCGCTAGGTAACAATAGTGCAAGAATAGATAATGCAATCGCCGCAAAACCTAATGCCATGACAAATCCTTTCGGGTAAAACAGCGCAAAGACTAATGGTGGCAAGAAAGTTAATAATCCTGTTTGCAGGCGGCCCTCCATATTATCTTGGCGCTTAAATAAATCCGCTAAGAAATCAAATAGCCCTAAAGCAACACCGAGAAACGAGGTGGCGAGCGCTAAACTCATAAACATCTGAGCAATAAACTGGGTTCTTTCCGACATCACAACATTGCGGATAGCATCCAGTAAGCCATTTAATCCTGAATTTTCTGCAAGAATGCCGATAAAGGTTGTAGGGTTAATGCTACCTAACGTAGCAATCTGCCATAAAATATAGGCAACTAATGGGATAGCACTACCGATAATAAATATTATCCGTAATTTTTTCACATCACCGCCCATATATTTCACAACACTTGGCACACTGCCATGGAAACCAAATGAGGTAAAAAACACAGGAATAGCCGAGAGGATCAAGACTTTCTCTGTTGGTGCAGACAATAAATTTTGCTGCTCAACATGTGGCATCATTAACACTAAGATAATGACTAGAAAAACAATTTTTGCTGCGAATAAAATACGGTTAATAAAATCAACGGATGATGTTCCAAAGCACACAACACCACCACCAATCACCGTAAAAATAACAATCCCCATCCAATCAGCCATCTCAATAGCAAAACTGCTTTTTAAGTTGGAGGTAATAATTTCCCCTGCACCACTAACATAAGCCGCCGTTAGTGCGTACATCAGGAACATCATACTAAAACCGGTAATAAATTTACCGCCTGAGCCTAAGTAGCGCTGAGCAACAGAGCCGATACCCGTTTCTGAGGACTCATGTTGATAGACTTCGACAAGTAATAATGCGGTGTAACACATCAATGCCCAAAGCACGAACAACATTGCTAAACTTATCGTGGAGCCGTTACCTGCTGCCGCTATCGGCATTGCAAGCATACCAGCACCAATCGTAGTGCCAGCAACAATAAAAATACTGCCAAGTGTGCGATTTTTCATATTGAGATCCTAGCCAAGAAGTTTATAGCGTTATTTTTTGTTTTGAATGATTTAATTTATTTTCTTCATCTATAAGCTGTTGCAACTTGCCTTCAAAGATATTTTTCAACTCTTGCCAAAAATCGGTGAAATGCTGCTTATCCCGTAAGCAATGTGTCATGATCGCGGCTCTTAATACATATAATGACTGAGTCTTATCCCACTCTT
This sequence comes from Providencia sp. PROV261, assembly GCF_028477945.1. NCBI lineage: Bacteria > Pseudomonadati > Pseudomonadota > Gammaproteobacteria > Enterobacterales > Morganellaceae > Providencia > Providencia sp. PROV261. The sequence continues at coordinate 124,432 of NZ_JAMPMC010000013.1, forward strand.
GATCACTAAAGCCAGCCTCACGACAGAAATTTCGTGGATTATCACCGTACTCTTCCGAGGTTAAGGATGTTGAGGAAGTTAAAAAGTCATTCGTATAAGAGCGGCCTGCGGCATATGAGCACAACTCATAAAGGCGCTTATTCAGTTGATTCTGCTTTTCTAATGATTGATTACCGACTTCCTTAAACATGAAGTTGACCATGTGGAAATCAGGCGATGGCAGCGCAATAATTTCGAATTTTCTATCTTCGATTTCAAATGCCTCACAGGTATTGATACTTTCAATGATCCAATTCGCTGTGGTTATTCCTGCTGCTATCACTTTTCCGTAACCGAGAATATTTAGCGGAACTAACCGATGGGCCGCCCAGACCGCCGCCGCCGTGGCTCCAGCTTTTGACCCTTCCATGATTGAAGAGCCTAATAATACGTTTTGTTGCTTTTCTGCTTTACGCCCTTTTTCTGCAACTTCTTCAAACACATAAGCGGCATGATAAGAAATGAGATCAACAATACGTTTATCCTTCATGCAGATTGCTCCTGCCGCATAAGGAATAAAGCCCACTTTATGAGGATCAACCGTGATAGAGTCCGCTTCTTGTAATGCCTTGAAGCTTTGATAAACCTCTGGCTTTGGCCAAACAACATCGGAGGGGAAAATACCTTCCTGATGGTAACGTTTAATCAAAACATCATAATCAAGGAATTGATTATTCTCATCACGGAACATGGCACAAGCATAGCCTGCATAAGCGGCATCGATATGAATATAAAACGAGACACCAAAACGCGCTTCGCACTCTCTGCGCAATTCAATCAGTTTTGCGACATTATCAATCGCGCCCGTTTCCGTTGTTCCTACAACAGCCACTACGGCTAAAATAGGCTCACCTTGTTCAATCAATGAAAACACAATTTGTCTCATTTGCTCAGTATCAGTGCGATAACTGGCATCGACGGGGAGCTGTACGATATTTTGTTGTCCTAACCCCAAAATATCCATCGCTTTCATCCAAGAGTAATGTTTAGATTGCGGGACTAATAGCTTACCTAATTTCCCTTGTTCTACCCCTTCACCACGACAAGTCATATCTCTGACTTCTTCAAATAATCCTTGTTTCTTTAAATCATCGATAAGATCTAAAACAGCAGAGGTCGGCATATTCAGCAACGCTTTCTCACTATCCTCTTTTAGTAATTGTCGAGCCTGAGGATGCTTAGCTATTGCCAAAGGTAACGTTTTAATATTTCGAGCAACCCACAACCCCTCATAATTAGCGACAGTGCCGCCTGAAGTAATATGCCCCCATGACTGATTAGTGTCATAACCAAACATTGCACACAGGTCTAACCCTGCTTCTAGCTCGAGTACTGTTGTGGTGGGGGAAGACTCTTGGGCACAGTTATTTGGGTTGTACATCATTGCCATAACGTACGCGAGATTCGATATCATTAAGGTATCCGCGTTCATGTGGCCCATATAACGAGGAGAAAACCATGGGATTGATGTTGTTTTTAACTTAGAAGAGAGTTGATTTAAAATACCTTCTGTTCGATATAAAGTATCCCTATATTCCGGTGCATAACGATCGACCGTTGTCACATATTCAGGGTCTTCTGGGTGGTAGCCTGAACGCCAATGCATATGTTCCGTTACCGCATATTCCATCATCTCTCTGAAAAATACTGCATTTTCAGATTTCGGTCCTAGAAATAAAGCATCTACATTCATTTTTGAGTTATTAAAATTTGTCATTATCACTACACCTTTAAATCATGCCCATGCTTTTAATGGCATATTTGATTTAAGTAACTACTATCATTGGAAAGTGATATAACGGATGCATATCTTTAAAAGACAACAATATATTAATGATCTTGTTATCTTTATTATCTTTGGGTTATTTATTGATAGGCAAGCCGTTAATGTGCCAACTTAGCTATAGGTATAATCCATAATTGTTAAAATATTAATAAACTCGTATTTATTTCAATCGGATTTGTGCGCAGGAACAAAATTTCGAAAATTAGTCTGCTGTAAAGAGATATTTACGCTAAAACCACTTGAAAATGTAAACCATTTGTTATAAATGAGCAAGCCAATGAGTCATGAAAAAATTAAATCTTCATGACTCAATAAATCTCAATAGGAAAATAATTATTTGTTAATTAACACTATTTTTCCGTAAAGATCGCCAGATTCCATATGGCGATGAGCATCAGCCACTTGGTCTAACGGATAGGTTTTGTTAATAAAAGGTTTTAATTCACCTTTTTGCAACATCCCCCAAACGTGCTGCTTTAACTCTGCGGCGATGCTGGATTTTTCAGCAACGGTACGTGAACGCATGGTTGACCCTGTGTGAATCAAACGTTTAATCATTAAAGGCATTAAATTGAGGCTCTTAGGGTTACCTTTCATCATTCCTATTTGAATGATCCGCCCGAATTTTGCGGCGACTTGATAATTTTTATCCACATAATCACCACCAACAATATCAACAACCATATCAACCCCTTGAGAACGCGTGTAATCAAGAGTGTGTTGAACAAAATCATCGTTTCGGTAATTAATTATACAGTCCGCCCCTAATGATTTTGCGACTTCTACCTTTTCTGCTGAGCCGACTGTTGTGATCACCGTGGCACCAAATGCTTTTGCTAACATGATAGCAACGGATCCAATACCGGATGTTCCACCATGAATGAGCACTGTTTCACCCTTTTTCAATTTACCAATCTGAAAAACATTCGCCCAAACAGTAAAAAAGTTTTCAGGTATAGCCGCTCCCTCAACAAATGATAAGTGACCTAATGGTAATGCAATATCTTGATGTACCAGACAATATTCGGCGTAACCACCTCCAGCAACTAACGCACAAATATTATCTCCAATCTGCCATTGTTGAACATCGTCTGCTTTTGCAACAATGGTTCCTGCGACTTCAAGCCCTAAAATAGGTGAGGCATCTGGAGGTGGCGGATAAGCCCCTATACGTTGAAGAACATCAGGGCGATTAACACCAGCAGCCTCAACTTTAACCAATAAATAACCCTCTGATAGTACGGGCAATGGTTGTTCAATTATTTGCAGTTTTTCTGCTCCACCGTGCTCCGCGATATTTATTACTTTCATCGTATTGGGAATATTTAATGGATTATTTACCATTTGATGCTCCTCTGAAGTTTTCATTTTTAAGTCGAATATTGCATTATTGTTTAAATATTATAACTAATGTTAATTTTTAAATTTATCAAAATATATCTTTTAAATAGATATTTAATAGATAACCCCTTTTATCTATTAAAGAATTTTTTACTTAACTTAATGGTTATTTAAGTTAAATAAGGAATATCATGATGTTATAATGAACTATGTAATTTGATTAACTACTTTGTTTTTATACGCTTTTCTATTTGAGATACTTCTGTTTTATATTTCTACTTATCAGTTGCATTATCTTATGTTAAAATTGACTCATATCAATAATTTTAACTTGTATTGAGCATTTAATATGATCCCAGAAAAAAGAGTTGTTCGTCGCATCCAGTCTGGTGGTTGTGCTATTCATTGTCAGGACTGCAGTATTAGCCAACTGTGCATTCCCTTCACACTGAATGAACATGAACTGGATCAACTTGATAATATCATTGAACGTAAAAAACCGATTCAAAAGGGTCAGGCGCTGTTTAAAGCCGGCGATGAATTACGTTCTTTGTATGCCATTCGCTCAGGAACAATCAAAAGTTACACCATCACTGAAGAAGGAGATGAGCAAATTACAGGCTTCCATCTTGCTGGTGACCTGGTTGGTTTTGATGCAATTATACATACACAGCACCCAAGTTTTGCACAAGCTCTTGAAACATCAATGGTTTGTGAAATCCCATTCGAAACTCTCGATGATTTGTCAGGTAAGATGCCTAATCTACGCCAACAAATCATGCGTTTGATGAGCGGCGAAATAAAAGGCGATCAAGAAATGATCCTTTTATTGTCTAAGAAAAATGCGGAAGAACGTTTAGCTGCATTTATTCTTAACCTGTCTCATCGCTTTGCAGAGCGCGGCTTCTCTCCAAGAGAATTCCGCTTAACGATGACTCGTGGTGATATTGGTAACTATTTAGGCCTTACCGTTGAAACGATTAGTCGACTTTTAGGACGTTTCCAAAAAAGCGGCATGTTAAGTGTTAAAGGCAAATATATCACTATTGAAGATATGGAAAAACTGACTGATATTGCAGGTAAAGTCTCCACTGTCTCTTGTTCATAATTCTCGGTGGGTCACTATTTTGTGACCCATCATTATTATTTTTCATCAAATCTTGCCTATTTTTCCTCAATACCTTAGTTTATCTTTAGTAGGGAATGTCCAGCCGTTATGAGGATTTTAATATGGCAAACTATAGAAATCTCCTAGTTGCAATTGACCCAAATCAGGATGATCAACCAGCATTACGACGTGCTGTCTACATAGTGCAACGTAATGGTGGACGGATTAAAGCATTCTTACCTATCTATGATCTCTCTTATGATATGACCACGTTGCTATCACCTGAAGAGCGTGATGCAATGCGTAAGGGTGTCATTAATCAAAAGGCTGCTTGGATTAAACAACAAGCGCATTTCTATCTGGAAGCAGGTATTGAGATAGAAATTAAAGTGATTTGGCATAATAAACCTTACGAAGCCATCATTCAGGAAGTGATTAGTGGTGAACACGACCTGCTTCTGAAAATGGCTCATCAAACAGATAACTTTGAGTCGATTATTTTTACGCCGCTGGACTGGCACCTTTTAAGAAAATGCCCTTCTCCTGTATGGATGGTTAAAGATAAAGTCTGGCCAGATCATGGTTCGGTTGTTGTGGCCGTCAATTTATCAAATGAAGAATCCTATCATGATGACCTCAATATTAAGTTGGTTGAGAAAACGAAGGATTTAGCAACACGTATTGTGAAAGATCAGGAAATTCATTTGGTCAGCGCATACCCTATTGCGCCAATGAATATTGCAATAGAACTACCTGATTTCGACCCAAGCCTTTATAACAATGCACTACGTGGGCAACATCTCATTGCCATGAAGGAATTACGCCAGAAATTTTCGATTGATGAAAAATACACTCACGTCCGTGAAGGGTTACCTGAGAAAATCATCCCTGAAATCTGTGAGGAGTTACATGCCGGCGTCGTTGTCCTAGGTATATTAGGCAGAACTGGGATTTCCGCAGCTTTTCTTGGGAATACAGCAGAACATGTTATCGACAAATTGAAATGTGACCTATTAGCGATTAAGCCTGATGGTTTCGTTTGCCCAATCACAGTTGATGATGATTAATTTTATCGCTCAACCTTAAGTAGATTTATTTTAAAGTAGCAAAAGCGCTGTAGGTAACTCAGCGCTTTTGCGATAAATGAATACACATTCAGTGCTTCAATGCGCAAAAATTAGTATCCCCACTATTTTTGCCAGCAGTATTACTCATAAAATTTGTATATTGGGTAATATAAAAACTATCTAATTGAAAATATCTCTAATTTACCTTCAGCAGAGATATTAACAGCTACCCCCTCATCGACTCACTGTAATACGTTATTTAATTCCCAATGCTAACCCATTATCAATGTCCAATCCTGAAGCAAATCCATTGGTAATCGTGAGGAAGCCTTATTTACACAGTTGAGAGCCATAATATTGGCCTCCTCGTTATGATTAAAGTGAATAAAATAGCATCATGTGGACGATAAAATGACGGCTATTTTCTATTCTCCGGTTTTAAAATTAAAATGAAACTAATGCACAACATAATGAAATAGACTGAATTTTTAATAAGATAGTTTCTTATACAACCCATTTTTACCCATAAAAAAGCCCTGTAGTTGCCTACAGAGCTTTTGAGGTTAGCGCATTAAAGCGCTTTTAAAATCGCATCAACGCTGGCTTTTGCATCACCAAATAACATCTGCGTGTTTTCTTTGAAAAACAATGGATTTTGTACACCTGCATAGCCGGTATTCATTGAACGCTTAAATACAATCACATTGTTTGCTTTCCAAACCTCCAACACTGGCATGCCGGCAATTGGACTATTTGGATCCTCTTGTGCCGCAGGGTTAACAGTATCGTTCGCACCAATAACCAATACTGTATCAGTATCAGAGAAATCATCATTAATTTCATCCATTTCCAGTACTATGTCATAAGGTACTTTTGCTTCAGCTAATAAGACGTTCATGTGCCCAGGTAAGCGCCCTGCTACAGGGTGGATACCGAAACGCACATTGATGCCTCTCTCACGCAACTTAGCCGTAATATCGTGAACAGGATATTGTGCTTGAGCAACCGCCAATCCATAACCTGGAGTAATAATGACAGAGGTTGAATTTTTCAATAATTCTGCCACTTCTTCCGCCGTTGTTTCACGGTATTCGCCCATCTCCTCTTCATTACCCGTTGAGGAGCCATCTGTACCAAAGCCTCCAGCAATAACACTGATAAAGGAGCGGTTCATAGCTTTACACATAATATAAGAGAGGATAGCACCCGACGAACCGACCAGTGCTCCTGTCACGATGAGCAAGTCATTACTCAACATAAAACCTGCCGCAGCGGCTGCCCAACCTGAATATGAGTTCAGCATTGACACAACAACTGGCATATCTGCACCACCAATCGAAGCAACTAAGTGCCAGCCAAATGCCAAAGCAATAACCGTCATGATCAGCATGGCAAAGACTTGTAAACCAACACTATTTGTTTTAACAAAGATCAGCAATAACACAAATGAGACAACAAGCGCCGCTAAGTTTAGTTTGTGGCGATTAGGTAGCATCATCGGTTTCGATGAGATCTTACCGGACAATTTCCCATAAGCCACCACAGATCCTGTGAAGGTGACCGCACCAATAAATATGCCTAAGAACACTTCCGTCAGATGGATATTTTCCATCACCGCGTCTGCATGACCTTCACTGGCAATAAAACTATTAAAACCAACCAAAACAGCCGCTAGACCAACAAAGCTATGTAAAATAGCGACCAATTCTGGCATTTCGGTCATTTCAACTTTTTTGGCCAGACGAATACCAATCACTGCACCAATGACCATCGCAACAATCATCCAGCCAATATTGGCACTATCTGGGCCAAAGATGGTAGCCAGTAAAGCAATCGCCATACCTGCAATACCATAAGTATTACCACGCTGAGAGCTTTCATGGCGTGATAACCCTGCTAGGCTGAATATAAATAGGATAGCAGCAACAATATAAGCTGCCGTTACAATTCCACTCGACAACATACGTTACCCCTTATCCTTTACGAAACATTTTTAACATACGCTGGGTAACAGTAAACCCACCGAATATATTGATACTTGCAATCAATATGGCAATGAAAGATAAGAAACTAACCCATCCTCCCGAGCCTATTTGCAATACTGCACCGACAACAATAATGCCTGAAATTGCATTGGTGACAGACATCAATGGTGTATGCAACGCATGTGTTACGTTCCACACAACGTAATAACCGACAACGCAAGCGAGAGCAAATACCGTAAAGTGTGATAAGAACTCTTTTGGCGCTGAGTTTGCAAACCAACCGAATAGAATGATCGCTAATGCCATTAAGCCATACTTAACTACAGGCGACATTTTCTTCTTCTCAGGCGCTTTTTCTTTTTCCGCCACTTGAGGCTTCGCCTGCGGCTGAGCAGATACTTGAATGGGGGGAGCAGGCCACGTGATTTCACCTTGTTTAATAACGGTAACACCGCGGATCACAACGTCATCAAAATCAATATTGATTTCGCCATTCTTCTCTTTGCACAGTAACTTCATCAAGTTAACAAGGTTTGTGCCATACAATTGCGATGATTGAGTCGGTAGACGGCTTGGTAAATCGGTATAACCAATAATTTTGACACCATTATCAGTCACAACCAATTTATCCGCTTGGGTTAACTCACAGTTCCCCCCTGTTTGCGCCGCTAAGTCAACAATCACACTACCAGGTTTCATTGACTCAACCATCTCTTTGGTAATTAATTTAGGTGCTGGACGCCCAGGAATAAGTGCGGTAGTGACGATAATGTCGACTTCTTTAGCTTGTGCAGCAAATAAAGCCATTTCCGCCTTAATAAACGCTTCGGACATGACTTTCGCATAGCCATCGCCGCTACCTGCTTCCTCTTTGAAATCTAACTCAAGGAATTCGGCTCCCATACTCTGCACTTGCTCTTTAACTTCTGGACGCGTATCAAATGCACGTACAACCGCTCCCAAGCTACCAGCAGCACCGATTGCCGCCAGCCCAGCAACCCCAGCACCAATGACCATCACTTTCGCTGGCGGTACCTTACCGGCTGCTGTAATTTGACCAGTAAAAAAACGACCAAATTCATGAGCAGCTTCGACAATTGCACGATAACCTGCGATATTTGCCATTGAACTTAAGGCATCTAATGATTGCGCACGGGAAATCCGCGGCACTGCATCCATAGCGAATACATTGATGTTTCTTGCTTTTAAGGCATCCATCAATTCAGCATTTTGCGCTGGCCAGATAAAACTCACCAGCGTTGCACCTTCTTTCAGTAATCCAATTTCATCGTCTAGTGGTGCATTGACTTTAAAAACAATATCGGCTGAATAAGCGGTGTCACGATCAACAATCTCAGCCCCCGACTGCTCATAAGCCGCATCCTCAAAACTCGCTAAATGTCCTGCTTCACTTTCGATACAGACACTGAAACCTAACTTAATCAGTTGAGTCACCGTCGAGGGTGTAGCAGCAACACGAGCTTCATTGGCAAGTCGTTCTCTAGGTATACCAATACGCATAATGTTCCCTTTTCAAAGCCAAAGTAATTTTGTATTTGTTAAATTTGCTAAAAATTAACCATCTTAGATAGAAAAGTCCTATTTTTAGCCGAAAACAGTTCTATGGAGTTCTAATAACCTACTGAAAATAACATTCTTGATCCATAATTGATCTCGATTCTTAAACAGTAAATGGAATTCGCAGTGAAAATCTTAGTTTTAGGTCAATAAAATACTGGATAGCTAAAAAAATCTGGTAATTATGACTAGTCAATGAATATTTATTTCTTATAAAAAATAAAATTATGAGACAACTTGATTGGTTACGTGTAATAATCATAGCCATGTGATACAACTAAAGTTCAGCACTTTTAAAATAAATTGCGCAAGTCGGAAGGATTTTGTATGAAGCTGAAAACTACGGCCATCGCAGCCGCGGTGTTATCATTAACCAGTATTACTGCTGTACAGGCAGCTGTTGAACTGACGCCCAAACAGGCTGAAGAGTTAAAACCTTATGAGCGCATAACAGTGACTGGGCGCTTTAATGCTATTTATGAAGCATCCGATGCCGTCTCACGCCGGGCTGATAAATTAGGCGCTTACGCTTTCTATATCCAGAGCCTTGATGATGTGGGTGATAGCGGTAACATGCGCGTTGTTGCAGATCTTTACCAAAAAGATGCAAAATCTGTGGAAGAAAGCAAACGTCGCGTATTTGGTGGCGTTGAAGAGATGTCAAAAGCAGACGCAACACAGTATGAACCATTTGATGCTGTTACCGTCAGTGGTTTCTACCCTTCTCAGCCTGATCTTTATGAAGCTATTGCGAAGAAAGCAAAAGAAAAAGGCGCAGCATCATTCTATGTTGTTCGTAACATCGCTGTAAATGATGGTGGAAATACCCTAGCTACCGCTTATGTCTATAAAAAAGATGCGCCTAAGCGCCAAGTTCAGCTAGAGGAAGCTGTCGTACCAGCAGATTCAGAAGCGGGTCAAGCATTATTAGCGGAAGGTGGTGAAGCCGCCAAAAAAGTACGTATTCCTGGCGTTGCTTCATCTGAAGAACCAACTACTGCCGTTGGTCGTTTCTTTGAAACATCAAGCAGTGCACCAGGCAAAACCAGCGTAACATTGCCAAGTGGCTATGTTATCGAAGAAGTTAATAAAACCGCTGCTGCACAAATGGTTCCATTTGATTCGATCACTTTCTCGGGTTATTACACCAATACACCAGAAGTGCGTTATCAAATTGCCAAACGTGCTGAAGCTAAAGGTGCCAAATACTTCCATATCACACGTGAGTGGCAGTCAAATGGCGGTAGCGTAACCATCAGCGCTGACCTCTTTAAGTAATAAGTATACTAACTAACCAAGCCAGCTCCATTTTCGAGCTGGCTTTTTTATTTCTGAAAAAAACGTTTGACTGCTGATTTTCCCACTGAATAAAAATCTTATCAAACTGAATAGTTTTCCATTGCATAACCGTCGTTTCATTCGTAGAATCCCCCTCACTTTATCAGTACGACAGATAAACAATCTATAATTTAAAATTGTTCCAGCTTAAATACATTATAAAATTGTAGATTTAACGTTATTTTAACTTTTGATTGTAGAATAACCAGGACATACATTGAAACATACACTCAGTCTTACAGCACTCACCGCATTAGTTCTCAGCTCAATGGTGGGTGCAGGTGTCTTTAGCCTTCCACAAAATATGGCTGAAGTTGCCAGCCCTTTGGCACTTATCATTGGCTGGTCAATTACAGGCATTGGCATTTTATTTTTAGCTTTCTCTCTACTGCTACTTTCTCGTATACGCCCAGATCTTGATGGGGGCATTTTTACTTATGCAAAAGAAGGTTTCGGTGAACTGATTGGTTTTTGTTCCGCATGGGGTTATTGGCTATGTGCGGTTATCGCTAATGTCTCTTACTTAGTTATCGTTTTTGCGGCTATCAGCTTTTTTACTGATACACCCGATAGGATTATTTTTGGCGATGGTAACACTTGGCAAGCCTTAGTTGGTGAATCCATCTTATTATGGATTGTGCACTATTTAGTGTTGCGTGGTGTTCAAACGGCGGCGGGAATTAATAAGCTAGCCACTATGGCAAAATTAATCCCATTAGGGCTATTTATTATCCTAGCATTTGTCGCTTTCAAACTTGATGTGTTCGATGCAGATTTTAGTGGGATTTCCCTCGGAGTGCCTGTTTGGCAGCAAGTTAAAGACACTATGTTGATCACGTTGTGGGTGTTTATTGGTATCGAAGGAGCTGTCGTTGTCTCTGCTCGCGCTAAAAACCGCCGTGATGTTGGCTTAGCCACTGTTTTCGCCGTTAGTTCTGCATTAATCATCTATATCCTAGTGACACTTCTCTCGTTAGGCCTTATGCCAAGGGCTGAGCTTGCTGAAATAAAAAATCCATCAATGGCCAATTTAATGGTAGGTTTAATTGGTTCAAGTGGTGAGATCATTATCGCAGCGGGGCTTATTATCTCTGTGTGTGGAGCATACCTGAGTTGGACAATTATGGCTGCCGAAGTGCCTTATATCGCAGCGCAATATCAATCATTCCCTAAAATATTCAATAAACTGAATAAGAATGATGCTCCATCCTCCTCCCTGTGGTTAACAAATGGTGCCGTACAGCTTTCTCTAGTCTTAATTTGGCTAAGTGGGAGTAATTACAATACGCTCCTAACAATCGCTTCTGAGATGATTTTGGTTCCTTACTTTTTAGTGGGTGCTTTTCTCATAAAAGTCGCTTTTGAACGCCATAATAAGCTGCTACTGATGGTTGGAATGGTGGCCAGCCTCTATGGTCTTTGGCTGCTTTATGCTTCTGGACTGATCAACCTTATGCTGTCTGTCGTTTTATATGCGCCTGGTATACTTGTTTTTTGGTATGCGCGAACTCAGCAATCCCAACAAGCTCCACTTAATATGGCTGAAAAGATTATCGCTCTGGCTATTATCGCGGGGGCAGTGCCCGCAACCTACTATCTATTTTAGCTTCAACTACAATCACTACACTGAAAAGGCTCTAGTATTCAGTGTAGTGATCTCATCGATACTTCTTCCTTCATTAGTTCTAGCAGCGCTTTTTTAAATCATTTGTAAGTGAATCATATATTATCTAATGATTGCATTCAGGAGGTAACATGCACTTAATATTACGTAATGAACATTCATATACCATAACCAAAAATGAGAGAATTCAATCATCACAAGACATTGGTTTTAGCGCTAAAGTTAAAAAAATCAATAAGCTTCATTTTTCGAATAGTGCCTGTGCCAGAAAAATTAGATGTCGCCAGAAATTAAATGAGAAAGGCTCAAAGGAGTTACACCCATTCTCTTTAAACGCCGTAAAAACCAATGGCTCGCCCTATTTGCATAGCGTAACAAGTAAAACACTGTAGTGTTTTGCTCATTTCCCATACAGACAGTTTGTGTTTTTACTCTCTCTGCTAAAACTAGCAAAGGGAGTAAATAGAGACTCTGATTTACCATTTCCCCCCCTATTCACCCTACCTTGGATTGATTTCCCATTTAATTCTTAGCTAGCCTAGTCACGTTATTTTTTGTATTGGCACTGTTGTTTCATTAGGTACTCTTCAAACAATTAGTATGTTGTAACTAAAGTAGTATGTTTTGATGCTATAATCGTTAAAAATTTAACGGTTATACCCTACTCTTAATTTTTAAGAACAATAAACGGAGTATCATGCTGAAAATCATTTTCATAATGCAAATGTTAAAAACAAAATTTTAGGATGAAAAAGAAAGTCGATATCAAATCATTTGGTTTTGTGCACGCCAATTTACCCCTTTTTAACATAAAAAATAGACTTATTATATTGCGCTCAATCAGCAACATATACTGATAGAAATCACACAGCAAATAATTTACAAGGTCATACAATGAACAGTTTATTAAAATATATATTACTTATTTTATTTTTTAATCATTCTATTTCTTTTTCAGCAGATGGTGAAATAAAGTTCGTTGGCAGTATAATTCCAACGGCGTGCTCTGTTGATACTAATTCTGTACATAAAGTGGTTAATATGGGGAAGGTTTCTGTAGCCGCTTTTACTAATAAAAATAGTACTGCCGCAGCAACACCATTTAGAATAACATTATCTAATTGCCCTACCGATTATAAGAAAATTCAATTTAAGTTTGATGGTAAAAGTGATAGTGCTAACCCTTCTTTATTAGGATTATCACCAAATGCAACCTCACCTGCTGCAACAGGTATTGCAATAGGCCTTTATGAAGAAAATAGTGTTCGCCGTATACCACTAAATGGGGGAAGCCAGTTTAAAGAAATAACCCCAAGTAAAACGGTAGAAATGAATTTTGTGGCTAAATATATTGCAACCAGTGATCAAATCATTCCCGGCTCAGCAGATGCATTAGCGCATTTCAGCATTATTTATCAATAAAAGAGGAGATGAGAGAGAGGTTTTCTTCTCTCTCATTAATTATCATGAAAATAACAGTCACCTTTTTATTATTGCTTCCTTTTCTCTCTTATGCCGGAATTATTATTAATGGCACGCGGTTTGTTTATCCTGAAAACGATAGGGAAATATCATTATCTATTGAGAACCCTGAGGAGCAAACGACTTACCTTATTCAATCATGGGTTGAAAAAGATAATCAACGGTCTAATGATTTTATTATTACACCACCACTATTTAAGCTAAAACCTGCCTCATTAAATAAATTAAGAGTGATAAAAGTGGCGCCATTAAACCAAACTGTTCAAGAGACTCTCTACTGGTTACATATCAAGTCTCTTCCTGCCATTCATGAAAATACAGAAAATAATTTACATATTGTTGTGAAATCCAGTTTCAAGCTATTTTATCGACCTGAATCTTTAAATAGCAGTGCCGAATCTGCATTTAAAGAGATCACATTTAGCTATAATAACCAAAAAGTAACGGCAACAAATCCTACTGGGCACTATATTACGCTGCGAGAACTATACCTTAATGGTAAAGAGATTGCAGAGCCTGGCATGATAGCCCCCTTTGGGCAATTATCTTGGAAAATAGTATTGCCTCAATTGAATTCTGTTTCTTGGAGCGCATTAAATGATTATGGCGGTAAAACACAATTAATTTCTCAACAACTCTTTAATGATGATGAAAAAAAATAATATCAATTTATTAATGCTGTTTTTAATCACGACTCCTCTTTTGGCATATGCTGAATATTTTAATCTTGAGGCACTTGATAACATTGAAAATATTAATGACATTGAAAATATTATATTAAATCTAGATAATCAACCCGAAGGGATTTATGCCGTTGATGTTATTGTCAACAATGTTAGACTATTTACTGAAAATGTAAGTTTTCAATATATAGATCAACAGTTAGTACCAATATTCAGTCGAAATCAATTATTAAAAATTGGCCTACATGAAAAAACATTAAATACAATGGCGTTTGATAAGAATGACAACCTAGCTAGCCACCTTTCAACAATTATCGAGGGTTATTTTCATCATTTTGACTTTAATCACTTAACGTTGGATATCAATATCCCTCATCATTACTTAAATAGTGACACTAATGAGAATAACCTTCAATCACAATGGGATGATGGCGTAACGTCAGCTTATATTGATTATAACCTATCCGGAAGTTATAACTCGAATAAGTACATTAATGACAATAATAGCTTTAACCTGTCATTGCAAAATGGTATTAACTATCTAGGATGGCGTCTAAGAAATAATTTAGTTTACTCAAACTCACACCAACAATGGGAGAGTTATAATACAACTTTATCCTACCCGATTAGGTCCTTAAAAAGTCAATTTATCTTAGGCGAGTATTACCTTGCCTCCTCATTTTTTATACCATACTCTTTTAAAGGGATCTCACTCTCTAATGATGAATTAATGTTTCCGGATTATGATGCATATTATTCCCCCATATTACAAGGCATTAATCATAGTCCGGCTCAGGTGACCGTAAGGCAAAATAATATTATCATTTATAATGATTATTTACCTGCGGGGCCATTTACACTAAATCAATTGAAACCATTAGCCCATAAAGGCGTCTTAGAAATGACGATCACTGAGTCTAGTGGTCGAGTTCGTCAATACCAATACCCTTTTTCTTCTTCGCCACTGATGATCAAAAAAGGCCAATTTCGCTATGCCTTAAACAGTGGAATGGTCTCTAACCGCTCACGCTCTGCACCACCTTATTTTTTTCATAGCGAAATAAAATATGGTATTAACAATAATATCACTGCGTATACTGGTTCTATTTTCTCATCACCTTTTAAATCACTGATATTAGGCAGTTCATTTTCAGCCAATGAAATTGGCGATTTGACTATTGATTGGACACAATCCTACAGTCAGAAAAATAAATCAAATAGTTATCAGTTTGAATATTCAAAGTTAATCACGCCCACCGCAACTGAGTTTACATTTAATGTTCAATGGACCGATAACCCTAAGTTACGGCAGTTCACTGATGTATTGGATAAAATAAACTTATCTAACACCGCCTACCCTCAACAGATCATTAAGCTACATTTATCACAAGGGTTAGGTTATTTTGGAAATATATCATTATCAGCATCGCAACAGAGGTTTAGAGAGCAAAGAGGATATCAGTGGGCCTATAATCTCAATTATTCAGGCAATATAAACGAATACCATTTTAGCCTTAACTGCCAGTCAAATTATTCTATCATTGAGCAAAAACCAGAGTATATCTTTTCTGCTTCCATAATTATTCCAGTGAACACTTGGTTGCCTAATACGCATTTTAGTTACCAATCACAATATGCGCCAAATAACTATCAAAGCCAGCAAGCAACATTAACGGGAGCCATCCTAGAAGATAATTTTATTTCTTATACTCTGCAGCATAACTCTCTAAATAACCGCTGTTGTATGAGGCCGAAAAATGAATCAGACACACGATTTTATACTCAGTATCATCATAATAAATTTATTTTAAATGCGGGTTATGGCTACAAACAAGAGCATCAATTGCACTATGGGTTTCGAAGTTCAGTGGTGGCTCATTCGTATGGCATCACGCTAACACCGAGTCGTGGGGAAACTTCCGCTTTATTGGTTGTACCTGATACGCAAGACGTCCGTTTGGATGCTCAACTCAATACCAATACCGATAGCAAAGGCCATGCGATTATCAATCAGCTACAACCTTATCGGCGTAATAACTTTGTTATTGATACACAGACCTTACCTGTAGATACTGAAATTGAAACGAGTTTTCAATCTATTTTACCAACGAAAGGGGCATTGGTACTGGTTCACTTCCCCGTCAAACGGGGCAAACGCTCTTTCTTTACTATTCGGCTTGCGGATGGGAAATTGGCCCCTTTTGGTGCGCTTGCCAGCCTCGTAACAGAAAAAGGAGAACTAACAAGCAATGATATTAATGTAGGAATTATTAACGATATGGGCCAAGTCTATTTAAGTGGGCTTGAGCCATCAGGCACAATAAAATTGAAATGGGGAGCAAAACAATCGCAGCAATGTGAATTTCAATACCAACTATTAGAAACAGATCTGAATCAAGGGTTTTACCATGTTCCGGTGATTTGTCAGCGCAAGGAAGCTTTATGATGACTTTAATTTCTCGTTTATGGCCTTGCTGTATATTCGTTACACATAACGCTTATGCTTCTCAATGCCAATATGTGCCAAATTTCACGCCACATCATACTGTGTTATCCCTCGGTACGGTAACTGTACCTCATCGATTAGCGGTAGGGTCGGTGATCCAAGAGGTGACCTTAAACGGTCTTAGTGACAATCCAATCATGGTAGATTGTCGCTCACCCGTTCAAGCAAAATGGGAAAATAGCCAGTTCCCATTACTATCAAATGGTTATAACTCAATTTATCAAACAAATATTGACGGCATTGGCCTTCGCTTCATCCCACAGGGAGTGGCATTTAGCCGAGATAAGTTACCTTTTGTTAATGACTCACCCAATGCTTGCCACATTACCTCTCATCGTTATAGCTATTGTGGTAATGCATTAAATGGGATCCGAGTACAATTGGTGAAAACAAAAAACATCACAGGTTCAGGGATACTTAGCTCTCATCGTCTGATTGAAGCATCAATTGGTCATTTACCTGTTCAAAGTTATCGTTTCCTAAATACAAAGATTGTTACGCCTAGCTGTGAACTGCTCGAAAAACATAAACGAGTAAAAATGAAGAAAGTCAAACAGAGCCAGTTTAGGGGGATTGGTAGCCATTCCGCCCCCGTCTCTTTTTATCTTACGCTAAATTGTAGTGGAGAAACCCCTGTGGGCATTATCCTTAGTGGGCGAGCCAGTCACAGTGCAGATCATTCTGTGATTGCACTAGATAAAAGACCTGATAGCGCCCAAGGGATTGGTTTACAACTGCGTTTTCAAGGTGAGCCAATCCCTCTAAATAAAGTCTTTAATTTAGGAACTAGCTTTGACCGCTCCCCCTATGCCATTTATTTCGAAGCTCAATATGTGCAAATCCACCCCTCTGTTAGTGCGGGAAAAGCCAATGCAACTGCGACATTACAAATTGTTTATCCATAACCGATAACGATAAAAAAACCCCATCTTTAGCATCATGATGGGGTTTTGAAGGTTATCATCTAACTCTGTATTTTATCAAAGTGACTGACTTAAATTTTCCATTGATTGAATAATCCGTTTATCCGAAATCGGATACGGCGTACCAAGCTGCTGTGCAAATAGGCTTATACGCAACTCTTCGATCATCCAACGGATCTCTTGTACTTCCGGTAATTGTTGTTGTACTGGTGTCAGTTTCGCCTTCCATTGCTGCCACATTTGTGTCACATGCTCCACTTTACTCATTTGGGCACGGTCTCTATTAGGATCAATCGCCAGTTTTTCTAATCGGCGCTCAATACCATTCAAATAACGGAGCACGTCAGGAAGCCGTTTCCAACCATGTTCAGTGACAAAGCCTTTAAAGACTAAGTTAGACATCTGCCCTTTTATATCCGAAAGTGCCATTGCCATCGCAAAGTCAACGCGTCCTTTTAAGCGTTTATTGATTGCAAATACCGCAGTGAGTATTTGCTCAACTTGTTTCGCGATTTGTACAACTGCATCATTGAGTTCAGCCCGCACAAACTCTTGTAACTTGCCAAACCCATCTTCCGTCCACACAGGGCCACCATAAGTCGCAATGAGTTGATCAACACCACAGGCGATACAATCATCGATTAACTCTAAAACTTTTCCATACGGATTAAAATATAATCCCAGTTTAGATTTGTTCGGGAGTTTTTCATGTAAGTATTTAATTGGCGATGGAATATTCAGTAACAGTAACCTACGTACACCACCCCACATCGCTTGTTGTTGTTCAAATTCGGTTTCGAAAACGCGGATCCCAACACTGTTTCTTTCATCCACTAAGGCCGGATAAGCCTTAACAGAATACCCTCCTCGTTTCTGTTCGTAACGTTGAGGTAACTCACCAAAGCTCCAGATATGTAAGCCGCTTTGTTCAATGCCATCATCAACCACTTCGGAAAGGGTTTCTTGTACCTTTTCTTTGAGCCGATTTTTCAATTCATCCAGATCTTGACCTTCAGCGATGGTTTTATTTTTTTCACCCACTACGCGGAATGTCATTTTCAAATGGCTAGGTAGTTGGTCTAATTGCCAAGCATCACGTTCAACAGTCACCCCTGTCATGCGACGTAATTCACGCTCAAGCTTATCAAGTAGGCTACCATCTGGTGTCGGTACTCTTTCAAGAAATGCCGCGGCATAATTAGGTGCAGGCACAAAATTCCGACGTACAGGCTTAGGTAATGATTTAATCAACGCAATAATCAGTTCTTGACGTAACCCCGGAACTTGCCAATCAAAACCAACATTGTGTACTTGGTTTAAAATGGCTAATGGGATATGCACTGTCACCCCATCTGCCTCCGTTCCTGGCTCAAATTGATAACTTAAGCGGAATTTCAGCTCACCTTGATGCCAAAAGTTTGGATAATCTAGCAATGAAACGTGCGCCGCATCCTCTTTGATCAACATATTTTTTTCAAAGTTCAGGAGGTCGGGCTGCTGTTTTGAAGCAACCTTCCACCACTTATCAAAATGGCGAGTAGAGATCACATCATTAGGGATACGCTGGTCATAAAACGCAAACAAGGTTTCATCATCAACCAAAATATCACGACGACGAGACTTGTGTTCTAAATCTTCAACTTCCGCCAATAGCTTACGGTTTTCCCTGAAAAATGCGTGACGAGTAACCCAATCCCCTTCGACCAGTGCATGACGAATGAAAAGCTCGCGACACAATAAGGGGTCGATTTTCCCGTAATTCACTTGGCGCGCGGCGACGATCGGTAATCCATACAAAGTGACCTTTTCAGAGGCCATCACAGCACCTTGCGATTTAGACCAATGAGGTTCGCTGTAATGGTGCTTAACAAGGTGCTCCGCTAACGGCTCTATCCATTCAGGCTCAATAGTTGCAGCCACCCGCCCCCATAATTTTGACGTTTCTACTAACTCGGCGACCATTGCCCATTTTGGGGGCTTTTTAAATAAACCTGAGCCGGGGAAGATAGTGAATCTTGCATTCCTAGCGCCTGTAAATTCTGGCTTTTCCACATCTTTTTGACCGATATGAGATAGCAGCCCAGCAAGTAATGATGTATGAATACACCGGTAATCTGCCGCTGCACTATTAATTGGAAAACCTTGCTCTTTAACAACTTGCCTCAATTGAGTATAGAGATCTTGCCACTCTCGAATGCGTAAATAGTTCAAAAAATCTTGGCGGCACATTTTTCTAAATTGCGCATTTGATAAAGCGGTTTGCTGCTCTTTTAAGTAATCCCACAGATTAAGGAATGCTAAGAAATCAGATTGTTTATCGTGGAAGCGGCGATGCTTTTCATCTGCTGCTTGTTGTTTATCTAATGGGCGCTCCCTTGGGTCTTGAATCGATAATGCCGCCACAATCACCATGGTTTCCCTGACTGCCCCTAGCTTTCTCGCTTCTATCACCATTCGAGCGAGACGTGGGTCAACCGGTAGTTGCGCCAATTGACGACCAATATCCGTCAATATATAACCGCGTTCACTCTGTTGATGCGCCTGAATAGCCCCAAGCTCTTCTAATAACTTCACGCCATCTTGAATATTACGTTTATCCGGAGCTTCGACAAATGGAAATGCGCTAATATCTCCTAAGCCAATTGAGGTCATTTGTAAAATAACAGACGCCAAATTGGTTCTTAGTATTTCAGGATCGGTAAACTCTGGGCGACTTAAAAAGTCCTCTTCAGAATATAAACGAATACAAATACCATCAGAAACACGACCACAGCGACCTTTACGCTGATTTGCTGAAGCTTGGGAGATCGGTTCAACAGGTAAGCGCTGCACCTTGGTTCTAACACTGTAACGGCTTATTCGCGCATAACCAGTATCAATGACATATTTGATGCCAGGCACGGTCAAAGACGTTTCAGCAACGTTAGTGGCTAAAATAATTCGCCGCCCACCATGTGGGTGGAATATGCGATTTTGTTCACTATTCGATAGCCTAGCAAATAGCGGTAAAATTTCGGTATGGCGCAATTGTAATTTTGACAAGGCATCAGCGGTATCGCGGATTTCTCGTTCACCGCTCATAAAGATCAAAATATCCCCTGAGCTTTCCTGCCCAAGCTCATTTACAGCATCAATGATGCCATCGATTTGATCGCGGTCGCTGTCATTATCATCCCCCATAATCGGGCGATAACGCACTTCAACGGGATAAGTTCTCCCCGACACTTCAATAATGGGTGCCTGATTAAAATGGCGAGAGAAACGTTCAGGATCGATAGTTGCTGACGTAATAATGACTTTTAGATCAGGACGTTTAGGTAATAATTGGCGCAGGTAACCTAAGATAAAATCGATATTTAGGCTACGTTCGTGGGCCTCATCGATAATGATCGTATCATATTGCAGCAGTAACCTATCATTTTGCAGTTCTGCTAACAAAATGCCATCTGTCATTAATTTGACTTGTGTATTATCACTCACTTGATCACTAAAGCGAACTTTATAACCAACAATAGTTCCGACTTCGCTTTCAAGCTCTTGAGCTAGACGGGTTGCTACCGCACGAGCGGCTAGTCGCCTTGGTTGTGTATGACCGATTAGCCCTTTAACGCCTCGCCCTAATTCCAGACATATTTTGGGGATCTGAGTCGTTTTACCGGACCCTGTTTCACCCGCGATGATCACCACTTGATGCTGTTTTATCGCATCATAAATAGCTTGTTTTTTCTGACTAACAGGAAGATTTTCTGGATAGACGATTTTAGGTGGATTAAGCAGCTTGTTCGAAATTTTTTGTTTCGCTGTTTCAACATCCGCTTTTATCGCATTCAGTACCGCAACTCGTGATTTTTCATCACGAATTTTAACTATTCCTTGAAGACGCTTTTTCAGTAACCGTTGGTCACGTAATGAAGTTTGTCCAATATCAGCTTCTAAGGCTGTCAGCATGGATTCCACTTTTTAAATCCTTATTATTTAACTATTTTATGCCATTTTGTTGAATATAGGCTGTCATTACTATCATGATAAAAACGCCATCAATACCACAGAATAAATGGCAACATCAATTTTTTTGATATAACTCTTCTAAAATTCTTTCTTTCATTGATGATTAAAATCTGTATTATTAATTACGATATAAATCAATGAGTTTTAAGGTAAAACGATGAAAAAAGTATTGTTGTTGAAATCAAGTATTCTGGCAGACTATTCACACAGTAACAAAATGGCAGATTACTTTATTGAACAATGGCAAGAAAAAAACCCGAGCGATAGCATAACCATCCGTGATCTTGTCAGCAACCCAATTCCAGCGATTGATGCGGAAATTTTAGCAGCTTTCGCACCAGGCGACAGTAAAACTGAACAGCAGAAAGCGCATTTAGCATTATCTAACCAATTGATCGATGAAATCAAACAACATGATGTGATTGTCATTACTGCGCCAATGTACAATTTGAATATCCCTTCCCATCTTAAAAATTACTTTGATTTTATTGCAAGAGCGGGAGAGACCTTTAAATATACTGAACAAGGCTCAGTCGGTTTATTAGAAAATAAACGTGCATTTGTGTTAACCAGCCGAGGTGGCATCTATAAAGATACGGCTTCTGACATTATTGTTCCATTTTTAAAACTGTTCTTAAACTTTATCGGTATCACCGATATCGAATTTATTTTTGCTGAGGGTACTGCATTAGGTACTGAATCGGCTGAAAAAGCACAGCAAGATGCTCGTCAATGCATCGATACGGTTATCGCTTAACCGCAATTGACCTCACAATGATGTGCGTATGAACAAATCATGCGCATATTATTTTTTCTTCAACCATTGACCATTAATACCGCGTACATACTCCCCACTCGCGGCTCTTTCAACGAGTTTCTGCCCCGCTATTTTACCCACATCCCTAGTTTTTAGATTGTTTTTCTTCGCAATTTCACTGTATTTGATTTCACGCTCACGGTTAATTTCAGTGACAAGCTCATCAACTTCCGCATTACCGTGGGTAACTACCGCTAAATAACCCGATAATGTTTCACCAACTAACCCTTGATTTTTTGCCTCATCAACGGTTAGTGCAGCAGCCGAAAAAACAAATAAACCGGATATCATCAACGCTTGGAAAATGGTCTTCATTGTGCTTCCACCTTACCAAAAAGATCACTATTTTCTTTAAGTAAGTCTTCAACTTGCTTATCAGCTTTAATGAGTATTTCGTGCTCAATTTTAACATTCATGTTGATATTAATGGGTTTATCAGGTGTCGCTACCTCAACCCGCAAACAACCTGTCAGCATCATTGCCATCAATGTAAATACACTCGTCGCGATTATTTTCACTGTTAATCCTTATTCCTTTAGATATTTTTTTCCAGCCACTCTTCTAAGTTACTGCCAAAACGTAGGCTACGCCATAATTGGAAGATATTCTCTTCATGTGTGTAATTTAAGTGAACTTCTCTTTTTTTAGATTCTTGAGGATTAAAACCTTGGATAATGGTTTTCATTGTCAACAAGCCTAAATTGGTGATATTCACATCGGTACGGCTGCGAGAAATTTCCAAGTATTGCAACCAACCTATCGCTGCTCCTGCAGACATATTATCAGCCTTAATTGACTCAACAAACTGAGTATCAAGACGCAAGGCCAACGGGCCACTATTTTCTAACCAACCATTTTTAACGATCCACTCTGGATTATTAAGGTAAAAAGGTAATTCCCCATCAACGCGACCAGAGGCCGCAAACTGAGTTACTTTGAGTATGGTAAATAATCGGCTTAATTCAATTTGATGTAGTCTGATTGTGGCTGGCTGTTTTTGTGGCCAACGGAGTAAATCAAGCTCTACCTTCCCCCCTAATAAATTAAAACCAACTTGGCTCAATTTTAATGGCATTGCATCTGTTGGCGGGTAAGTACCTGATAAATCGGCTCGAATATCGGTTAGTTCAAACAAGTTATTTAATTGCTTGATACGTAATTGTACAGCCGATTTTTCACCTAACGTCCATGTGCTATTTTGTAATTTCCAAGGTAAAACGAAATCTAAGCCACTCACTTCACCATCTTTAAGCCACATTCCCGTATTTTCTACACGCCAGTGCCCTCCCGCGATAAAACCGGTTTCTGGATCAATCGAAAAAGCGGCTTGTGAAAAAAGTTTTCCTTCACGCAAGGTGATCCCTAAATCATTTGGGATCAATGTTTGGAATGCGCTCACTGATTGTTCTGGCCAACGCGCTTGCCCCCGAAAACGTTCGCCATCCCATCGACTAAAAATAACGATTGGCCCTACGTCTTTAGTACTTAAATCAGCTTTTAACTGAAAATCAGCCGGTGATTTACCTTTTAGAGCCGCATTAACAGTCGTTTTAGGCAAATAGCTTGCGGCTCCAAATTGCATTCGGTGACTGGTAAGTTGGAGTTCACCTTGGAAGTTCTCTTTAGCCGGATCACGTTGCCAAAATAAAGGTTTTGTTAAAATAAGGCGTGTTGCCGTCATCGAAAGCAAACCATATTTTATTTGGTCAAACCCAGTGTTTAACGTATTTAGGGTAATTAACGAATCTTGCCAACTACCTTGCCCTTTGATATCCCAATGCGCCGCTAAAGCCGGTAATTGTGCATTTCCCCAATAATTCCAAAACCACTTGCCTTTATCAAATATAAACTTATTCGCCTGACCATCTAAATGAATGGCGAAATCCCCCCAATACTGCTCTTTCACTTTTAAAATAGCTTGGAGGCGCCCGGTGATCCCTTCCGCACTCAATGAAGTACCCGCTAAAGGTAAGCGCGCTTCTTGTAATAGTAGCGTCGGTGAAACACGCCCATAAGCTCGTAAGAGTGAGCCGGGAAGAAATGAAATTGCGGGCGAAATTAATTGACCCGATATTTTTGACGGCAAGTTAATATCTAAAACCATATCATCATATTTCAATTGCCCATTTAGCTGAAAATGAATATCTGCATCGAGTAAATTAATTTTATTAGCTGGTAAATTTAATACTAAATTCGCTTTACCTTTTTGAGCCTCGGTCATCATATTAGTACGCCCACTAATCACCATGTCACTCAGGCCCGACTGCCAATTCTCTATTTGTAACGAAATACCGCCATGTAATGGAACCTCACTCTCTTCCCACTGCCAACGCCCATCCTCAATACGGATCATGTTGGCTGACACTTGCCAAGGCAAATGAAAAATTTCTTGACCACTTTGCTTATCAAATAAAGACAATGTGCCTTGATCATCCAGCCACCGCAATTTCGCATACAGGGATTTGCTTGGCTGAGTTAATAAAAATTCAGCAAAGAGTATGCCTGATGTCGGAAGTGATTCTGTCGTTAGTGGTAAGCTTAACTCGCCATCGAGTTCAAGGCGCTGCTCTTGTTCTGGTAATTGAACGGAAAAATGTTCAATATTGAGTTGATGGTTAGCAGTGATATTAGTTGAAAAAGATAATTTATCACCACGATAATCTAAAGCTAATGGCGTCCCTTCATTTCGATACAGCCAAATACTGCCTTGATACTCTTCCCAAGGCGATACCTTGGCATTTTCAATGACCAATGAAAATGAAGGTAAGTTATCAATCAATTCAATCACCGATAGTGGTGTACTTTCGCTATCTTTTTCATCTGAAGACAACTGACTTAAACATTGATTATCTTCAGTTAACTCATTAATTGCTAAATGTAATGGAAAAAGCGAAAAACGGCTCTTTTTAGCATCAAACCACAAGCAGTCGCCTGCCTTCAATTGTATGCTATCAACAATTAATTGGTCATGACGATATACAGGCTGGCTAAATGACAGCGTCACGTTTTCGGGTAAATAAGATTTTGCAACAATAGGAAGCCAACGGGTTACTGTGACCCATAAAATAGATAAGAGCACAACGCATCCTACAACGCTTAAGAGTAATATTTTAAGTGCCCTTTTCATCAAACAGCTTCCTTGTTTTATCTATATCGATTGTGAATATTGGTGCTAATCAAGATCGTTATATCTTTAAACGACTACAATCACCAATTAAAGCGCAATAAAGGCGCGCTTTCAGTATTTTTTTGATGATTTACTGTAATAATTATCTTATTCTGACCTTAATGCTTGGTAGCCACTTTTTTAGCTACCCCTTATTTTGGGTTCCTAACGAATAGTACACGGAGTTTCTTAGATGAAAATCGTTTCTTACAGTACTAAACAGTATGATCGTAAACATATGGATCAAGTCAATCAAGGATCCGAGTTTGATTTTAATATCGAATACTTTGATTTTCCATTAACAGTACAAACAGCAAAAAATGCTGTCGGCGCTGATGCCGTATGTATCTTTGTTAATGATGATGCTAGCCGTGAAGTATTAGAAGAGCTTGCGGCGCTTAATATCCGCATTTTAGCATTACGTTGCGCAGGTTTTAATAATGTTGATTTAGTCGCAGCACAAGAGCTTGGGATCCAAGTTGTGCGTGTGCCCGCCTATTCACCTGAAGCAGTTGCCGAACATGCCGTGGGGATGATGTTATGCCTTAATCGTCGTATCCACCGAGCCTATCAACGTACCCGAGATGCTAACTTTTCTTTAGAAGGGTTAACGGGCTTTAATATGCATAACCGCACTGTCGGTATTATCGGCACGGGTAAAATTGGCCAAGCCGCGCTGAGGATCTTAAAAGGGTTTGGTATGCGTTTACTCGCCCATGACCCTTACCCAAATCAAGTGGTCCTCGATTTAGGTGCAGAATATGTGGATTTAGATACTTTATACAAAAATTCTGACATTATCTCTTTACACTGCCCTCTCACGCCCGAAAATCACCATTTATTAGATGAAAACGCATTTAATAAAATGAAAAATGGCGTAATGATCATCAATACAAGCCGTGGCGCTCTCATCGATTCTGTTGCAGCCATTAGTGCACTTAAAGCACAGAAAATTGGCTCTCTTGGTATGGATGTTTATGAAAATGAACGCGAATTGTTCTTTGAAGACAAATCGAATGACGTTATCCAAGATGATATTTTCCGTCGCCTTTCATCATGCCATAATGTGCTATTTACGGGTCATCAGGCTTTCTTAACGGAAGAAGCATTAACCAGTATCAGCGAAACAACTTTAGGGAACATCCGCCAACTTAATAATGGCGAAGATTGTCCTAACATTGTCAAAGCCTAATAGGGGCAAAATGATAATGAAACGGATAATCCCTTTAACACTATTGGGTTTTTTATTAGCAGCCTGCCAAACCCAAAATGTGAGTGCTGATAACAGCGATAATGTGACTGAGCAACAGTTAATCCATCATAATTTTGTACTAACAGAGGTTGATGGGCACCCCATCGTTGGTAAAGTCGGCGTTCCTAGTTTGTCCTTTGGCGAAAAAATGTTTGTCTCTGCCACTATGTGCAATGATTTTCATGGAATGGGTCGGATCAATAATGCAACGCTTGTTGTTAAGCATCTATCCAAAACAGAATTAGAGTGCGTTGATGAAGACTTATCAAAATGGGATCCATTAATTAAACGTATGCTAACCGAAGGTGCTGATATATCCTATAATGATAAAAAGCTTACTTTGTCACAAGGTAGATATAAACTGGTTTATGTTTTGAAAGATTACGTTAATTAATTTTTCTTTATTTTCAAGTGACGACTAATTAAAAATCCCATTATTTGTCATGAATAATGGGATTTTTGCTTGATAATAACACGGTTTCAAAATAGCTAGCTTTACCTTGCTTGTGAAAACAGCAGGGTTACCCCCGTTATTTGAGCGATATTTTTCATATAATTCAGTATAGTGGTGCTAAACGGTAAGTCATTCACTATTGATAAACTGCGCAATAAAGGGAAGATAATAATATCATCAATAATATTGTTGCTATTACGCGTTTCTAACCATGCATCTAAAGCATCCATATGTGGTTCAAGCTCCACAATTAATGTATGCGTTTCTTTTAATAACGTATTCAGATCACCAAAAGCACGCTCTTCCCTTTCAATATAAGCGGCTCTCGCCTCTGGGGTCTTTAGCTCAGGAAAATCGGCTTGTGTAAAACGCGGAACAACCAATTTATATACTGTAGTTGAAACGGTGTTATACCATTTATCAATCTCTGGAGAAACAGCATGTTGAGCGATTGCTGGCTCTACTAGCTGATCGACATAATGAACTATATCTAGACTCTCTGGTAAATAGTCACCATCATCTTTTTGCAAAATAGGCAACATTTTGCGGCCAATCATTTTGGTTGGCGTCGCTTTATCATCTTCCATCAAAAATATCTGCTCTACAGCGATTTTTTTAAATCCGAATATCATTCTTGCTCTAACACAAAACGGACAATGATCATAAAGATAGAGTTTCATTATAAGATCCTCTTCATTTAAGTGGTGACAATCATATTGATTATTATGTTAGTATAGCGAAAGGCATGAATGTAACAAAGTTGTAAAATTCATTAACTTTAAGTAACCCACCACTAAATCTGTTCTAACCGATGAGTTATGCAAGATATTTATCAGCGAACCTCTTCATTTCGCCCTTTTGTGAACATTCAATTTTGTTACAATTTGCAGTAATTCAGGCCAATATCACCGACTTCTACCACTGTATTATACCATATATACAGCATAAAAAACTAGACTAATCAGATCAATTAGTCTATAACTTCAAAAAACACCTGAACAATGGCGTTAGTTGTTAGTATGCGCTACCAGAAATGTATGTTTACACATTACATCATTTTTAATATTTAAGTTCAGTTATACTAAAACTATAAACACATATTTACCAATAGAGTTTTATCAATTAATTATGGCGAAACTGCTTTCTGTTAGCTTTTTTACATTAATAGTTATTTTTACTATGTCATTAGGGATCTATGATGAGCTTATCTATATCTTGCATTTTTTTGTTATTAAAATGTAATTTATATTACTCTCCTTCTGATTGGAATGAATAAATAAGTAATTGATTATAAATAGATTTAATAATTACAATCCTTTCTAGCACTCCCCTCTCAAGACCGTAATTACAGTTAATTGATTAATTTCATTATATACTTATTGACTTTTTTCATTCTACTTTATTATTATTTTAATAATGTATTATAAGCATACGTATATTTACCACGTGAATTTTTATTCAATAATCCTCCGTAAAACAGCAATAAACATTAAATTTCCTTAATATTAATTAATGTTAATATTTTTATATACCAATGAAACCCTCAATAAAAATACTTACCGTGAAAATTAATAGCTTTTTAGATACATATCACTAACATCTAAGGTTATATATTAGAGAACGACATATCCATAATCGAGTATCGATAAAAGAAAAAATGAATAAGGTTTATTTAAATATAATCAAGCCTTAAAATAATCAAATACAAAAACTAAAAAACAAAAAGTAAAACAATTAATTTATATCAAATGTTTATATAGTAATATTTCTGTTATAGTTATTATTCTCATTTTAATTAACACATGAGAACACTTACTAATATAAATTGTAAGGTCTTTTCAATATATGGCTTAGCTAAATTAAATAACCGATATATTGAAATTAATTGTTTTTTTAAGATTTTATATATTGTATAATTTTATAATGCATTAGCATTATACTCTACAATCCCTTTATCAATCGAGGGTGTCACATGGACATTCATTATTTTATTGGAATTAAGATAAAAACACGGCGAAAAGAATTAGGCCTTTCGGGGGCTGATTTAGCCAAAAAATTAAATATCAGCCAACAGCAAGTCTCTCGCTATGAGAATGGAATCAATAAAATACCTCTAAATCACTTAGTTAGCATAGCGATTGCGTTGAAATGCCCTATAGACTGGTTCTTTCAAGGATGTATTACTGAAGAGGATTACTCTATGCAAGATGAAACAATTAATATTAAGAGTCAAGAGCTAAAATATACAGCAGAGAGTGTTATTATTCACTCTAAAAACTCGCTCTAATATTTCAATCCATATTATTACATTTATGATACATCTGTAATTAGGCAATTATATCTCAAACCTAATCACCTAAACAAAAAAATAACATAGCGATTAAATCGCTATGTTATTTTTATTTAACCTACATGTTTTTATATGTTAATTATACTGGATTTCATATGTCGCATAACTTGCCATCAACCCAGTTGTCACATCACTCGCCTTCTCTGCTGTGTAACCAATATAATATTGGAAAATTGCATCCTTATTATCCGATATTTTCGGCGTGACTTTAAGTTGCTGAGGATCCGCTGGAATAATTTTATTATCAGCATCTAGAATCGTGTTATTATTGATGGATAATGCAAAGTTAATATTTTTTGCACCATCAACTAACATATTTTTCAGAAGCCCCGCAGTTTCAAAGTTTGTTTTCGGCACCAAGTAACCATCCGCCCAAGTTACACTGATTTTATTGAGATCGGCATCAACAACTTCACCATTATGCTCAACAGATTGACATTGTGATAACTTGATAGTAAACATTTTTGATTTTAAATAGGCACCACCTTCACTATTATGAATTTCCATAAGTGAAATTGGAGCAAGATAGATATTCGCATCACTTCCTTGGTCATTCACGGAAACTACACACGAAACATCAACAACTTTACCCGCAAAAGATACCTTGCCTTCATCATAGTTAGTTTCAAAAGTTGGTAATGCATTTGCATAACCTACCGCTGAAAAAAGCATCAGTATTATCCAGTTTTTCATTGGGCTCCCCTATTAATCATAGGTTATGTTGAATTGCATCACAGCCTGCACATCACCAGCAGTCACTTTGTCTCCATACTGGTAATAGCGAGCAATATAGTTCGTATTAATATATTTATCGAGTGCAGTTGTTAACTCCCCAACCTTATAACTCTTACCCCAAGTTAATTTTACTCCCTTGTCGGTAAGAACTTGCACACCAATACCTTGTGCCGGGGACGATTTTGCAGTGTTATCCAGAACCCCATCTTGAGGGTTGGTATTCGGTGCATTTCTTCCATAGAAACTCATGTTTACAGAAACCGAATCGGGAGAAATACTCACTCCACCATTACACATTAAATTAATAGGGAACTTTTTCTCACCCGCAGTAGTTCCTCGACCTTTAAAATCGGTGCGCTTAACCGTATCTAGATGAACATCTTGGTTTTTACCTGTCATAATTTTACAAGATGGCGATACAATGGTAATGGCATCAGCCGATAAATAAGTAATAATCGCTGGTTCAACTGAATTAGGTTTGTAACCATAACGAGTATACTCACCTTGGGTAATTCGCCCTGAGCCTGTATTTTCTGCTGTCTTAATGATTTGTAACTTAAATGTTGAGCCAGCTAAATACACATTGATCTTTTGTCTATTACTCCCACTAACTTTAAACGTATCTGGGTAGGTCATTGCTACAGCCCCCATACGTTGGAAACGCAATCCTATCCCTGGGATATTCGTGTTATAGACTTTATTTGGCCCCTCAGTCAGCCCCTTTGCTGTTATAATGGCATCTAAAACAGTGCCGCCATAACACTGTGCCCAATAACTGCCAGTTTCCTTCATCGGCCATGTTTTTTCTTGTATCACACTACCTACAGGAAGATCTGGTGAGACAACCACTCGGCCAAATTGCATGTCGATATTCTCGGCTGGAACCCAACTATTTCGGGTGCATGTAGCATACGCGGGGATACTCGATAGCACTGCTGCCAGTGCTATTCCATTACGTAAAATTGTGTTTATCGACATACACTATCCTTACTGGTTCCTGCTTCCAGAGAAAATACACATTGCCCATTATCCCATTTCACAATAGCTTCTTTGGCATCTTCGTTACTAATAAATACCGTGCCACCTTGTCCGACAACACCAATTGACTCACCTTCAGCGTTAGTCACTTCCGCGCCAAATGGCATTGGCTTTTTATCGAGACGCACAACGTTAAAAGTCCGATTACGTTCAACTTTAGTGCCAAATTTCACCTTAACAATACTGCCTTCATAAGGAACGACTTGACTTGATGTGTTTTCGAACACGATATCTTCAGCACTGCCTTTAGGGTCAATTTCAATATTATTAATACGATAAGGTCGTACATATGGTGCTAGTGCATAACCACCTCGATTGACGCGTACACCTGGAGCACTGATAATTGAAGCGCCTTCTGCACCTTCGGCTTCAATCAACGCCATTGTCGTTGCAGTATTTGGTGTGAGTACAACGCCCCCTGAATGCACAACAACAGAGCCATTCGCACCAACGCCAAATTGGCGATAACCTTGCCCTTGACTATAATTAGCATTGGTATTGACATAAGGAGTACGATAACCCGTATTTACTGCAACACTGTGTTCACCACCTCTAGCCGTTGAGGTATTTAGCCCATAAGTCCAGTTATTCTCATCATCTAGTGCCCCATTAACACCGAGCTGAGTTGAGCCAAATTTCTCATTATTAAATACGGTGTTTGAGGTTAATGTGGTACTTCTGCTGTCACCAAAATAGAGTGGAATATTTAGGTTTAGGCTAATACGGTCGTCTTTCTTTCCATGTGAGTTATTATTATCCGAGTAGACTCGCATAAAATTAATGGAATAAGAGAGGCGCTGATATTGGTTGTTATAACTAAACTGATACTGTTTCTCAGTGCCAGAACGTTCCCAATAACTTGATATACGACCTGTAAAATACAGCCCACCAAATCCATCCGGTAAGTTTTGGTTTACTGTATAGCTAAAACCATTTTTTTCACGCCAACGGTTATTTGAAAGACCACGTTTATCATAATCGATCGCATACAGCGCATCGTTAACATTAAAATAGTCTTTCGTTGAATAACGATACGCAGCCAATGAAATATTGGTATCAGTTTGCGATATCAGTCGGTTAAAAGTGATACGATAACTTTGGCCATTATCGGTTCGATGTTTTAACGCAGTTCGAGATTGCGTCACGTCCAGTGCTAACGCACCAATCCCCGTATTAATACCAGTACCAACTAAATAAGCTTGGTAGTCATCAAATGCCGTAACACCACCATAAAGTGAAAACGTATTATTTAAGCCGTGTTGGATCGTACCTTGCATAATATAAGGGCGATGATGCAAACCATCGGTATCAGACTTACCAGCAGCGACTTGATAACGTGTAAAGCCCGGACGTAACAGTTGTGCTAACGATGAATATGGCACACTGAAAGTACTTTCACTGCCATCTGCTTCCTTAACGGTGACGTTTAGGTCATTACCGTAACCGGATGGATAGACATCATTTAAAATAAACGGCCCTGGTGGTACTGAAGTTTGATATATGATCGAGCCATTTTGGCGTACAGTGACTAATGCGTTACTTTGGGCAACACCACGAATTTCAGGTGCATATGATGTCATTCCATCAGGATACATGCTGTCATCTGTCGCAATTTTTGCACCACGCAAGCTAATACTGTCAAACAGATCGCCATCAGTATAAAACTGACCTGCGGTCATTTTTGACTTCATACTTGCAATAGGTCGTTGTAAATAAGTTTGGTTGCTGTTCCAACTGGTGCTTCCTGAACGTTGCCAACTTAAGTTACCAATATGTTTTAACAACCAGCCATCGAATGATAACCCTGCATTTAATCCTAAATACGCACTGGCATCATTTTGCCCCTGAGCTCCGCTGGTATGATTATCATAATAGTTAGCCATATAGGCTACATTAAGTGCTGGTATTCCTTTTTCCCAGAATTGTGGCGCAACATACCCGCGTGATAAACGTTGTTCATAAATTTGGGGTACTGAAATATCTAGACGTAAATTAGATGAGTGAAATTTATCATTCACTTCACTCAAATTATTCCACTCTTTAAGAGGTAAGCAGGTGGATTCTTGTGAATTTAGTTGTGGGTTTAATTTTTCTGCATCAACACCAAAATTGCTCAACATAGCTGGCGTATAGCACACACCTAAATTCCCATCTTTTTGTTGAACAATATTTAAATCATAGCGTCCTTTCCAATTATCATTGGTATACACATCAACAGAATATTTACCTTCACTAATTGGAGCAGTATTGAAGCGTTCTAAATCAACATTATCTTTGCTGCCTACTATGAATCCACTGTTAAACTCGTAGGTTGTGCCTTCCGCCCCCCACGCGTAAAATGTTGGCATCATACATACAGTGACAAAGCAGGTCACAGAGAGTGTATTACTATATTTATTTATTAACTCTCGCTGTTTCATTTTTCTGTCCTATTTAACAGTTGTTTTAACTGCTATGTCCGCCCCATAATCATTGATATTGTTCAAAACAATGTTTTCACCTGCTTTAATTGCTTTTTTCAATACCACTGAGCTCTGGCTTTTTGGTGCCACCATAACCGCTTTATCAGTTAACCCATTTTTTCCATCTGTAGAAATTTTTGTAATGGTAATAAAAAATGGTGTTGGGTTATTTATAGTCAGATTATTTCCATTAGCACTCACAATTAATTTTTCAGGTGCTAATTCACGGCTACCTAAACCTACAGGACGATAAATAAATTTAAAACGAGAACGAATTGCCAGTTGTAAAAAGTTTTGATCTTCTTTTCCTGCAGTTCGGACTGTCGGTGGAATATCTAAAATATTCAGCCACCATAAACTTTCCTTATCTTGTGGTAGTCCATTTTTATCCATTAATTTAATACGGAGAGTTTGACCACCCTTAGCATCAATACGAGATATTGGAGGCGTAATTTGAAATGGTGTTTTTATTGTATCTGGTGTTTCAGATGCATCACCGGTATCTAACCATGCTTGTGCGACAGCTGGTCTATCCGCGGTATTATTTAACTGCACTGTAATTTCTTTTTCATTTCCAGGATAAATAAATCGTGTGCCGTTAACAATAATGTTGTTCGCTAATGAAGATGCACTGAAAACGAAGCAGAAGAATAAAACAATTGCTTTCATTTGAACCTCTAAATAAAAGCGGCAGTTAACCTACCGCTTAGATAAATATTACTTTTAAATTAATTTAATATTATTCGTAAGTAATTTCGTAAGTTGCATAGCTTTCTACGATACCGCTGCTAACAGTATCTGGCGTAGAAGTTGCGTAACCTACGTAATAAGTGAAACGTGAACCGTCAGCAATATCAACTGTTTTTGCTTTAGGTTGAGTAGCACTAGTTGGGTTGATTTTGGTTTTTTAAATCAGGATCAGCATTAGTTGCTAATACTAATTGAATATTTTCAGCACCCGTTGAATCAGTGTTAGCTAAATAACCTTCGTTTGCACCAGAAGCACCTACTAATACGTTACCACCAGTCCAGTTAACATTTAATGTAGTGTCATCAGCTGTACCTTGACAATTAGTCACGTCAATAACAAATGATTTTGGTTTCAGGTAAGTATTTGCACCTGCATCTTTAACTTCTTTTACTGAAACAGGAGCCAAATAAACTTTAGCGTCACTACCTTGGCCGTCAACAGAAATAGTACAAGAAACATCTGTCACTTTACCGTAGAAATTAACTTGGCCACCACCAGCGTTTTCAGTTCCAGTTCCAGCGTAAGCAGAAGATGCACCAATAATTGCAGTAGCAATTGCAGTCAGTAATACTTTTTTCATTGTCATTTCCTAATATGAGGGTTTTTATTATTACACTAAACAGAACTTATTAAGCACCTAGTCTTTTAATAAATAATTAGCGTAGGGTGTTGACCATATGTTTAATATGGTTACACATTTATTTCCGTGTATTTAAGCTACTGCTAATAATTTAATTAAAAATATAGTTCTATCTTAATCAGTCCATTTTTAGAATTAATAATCATAACGTGGTCTATATGATTTCGGAGAGAGGATACATAAAAACTTAAATTACATTAAATCGTTTTTATCATGAGATACAATAAAATTTAATAGTCTTAGCCTATCAAACAACTGCTATTGATCGAAAAACCTTATTGAATATACACGATGTATTACTCGTTTTACGCTAATTTATCAAATTGATTGTTTGTTTTTTATTTTTATGTTTTTAACAAATTCTAAAAAATGATCTTATAGTGATATTTTATAAAAGAGATAAATGCAAAAACTATTCTAAATAAGATTATCCTTATTGTGACTACTTATTCTAAATTTATATACTCAAAATAAATATTAGTCTAAATATGATATTTGGGTTTTAAATAATATAAATTAATTTTATGTTTATTCATTGATGGAATTAATTCTCATTTGAGAATATATTTATGATATAACGGTAATGCATCATAATTGGATTATTTACTCATGTAAGGAGTAAAACAATATGATTATATGGATAAAGGTGTATTTTTAGATTAAAAGCAAAACTTAAGCGATAAATCAGAAAGTAATAGGCTTTATTTTGATCTAGTAAGTAGAATAATTACTTGTGATTTGACTATATTTCAAAAGTTCTTTTTATTTCGCTATTTTATTCCTTGCCTAGCACCCAAAATGCGCTAATGAAGAAATAACAAAGGTTACTTATTGTTAGTAAATGTTATCAATTAATTTGATGTATGCACATTTTTTCTTCATATTTTTTGATCTATTCAATTTTTTTTAAATGTGTAACCATTTGATAACTAATGTTAAAAAATAATTTACCCTCCCCTCTATTGAGACTTAACTCAGATATCAAAACCATCCTTAAGAATAGTCCTAAAACTCACCTAAAGAGTATAAATAGCTTTTTATTTCACCAGTGCTGAACAAAAAAGATGCTCAGTTAAGGTTAGTTAGATCACTTTGCGCAATAATCTATCTAAAGATAACAAGATTAATGGAGCGAATAAGCCTGTTTAATGCAACTTATTTAGACCATAACATAAAGCACACATCGTATATTGAATATCTGTTATCGCAAGAAGTGAGAGTTAGATCTCTTTCAACTACACACACCGATCAAACTTTAATCGACATTGTTGTTAAGTTACTACTTTCATATTGTTAGCGACCAATCAATTAAAACTACCGTTAACCTCTTTAACAGCACCTTACAAAATTGCTGACTTAAACTGCTACATTCCATTAAGTGAATGCAATTAACCTACTATTAGCCATAAAGTTAATTGCATTCAACGCCTTTATTGACTGAGATATACCATGCAAGCCCATTTTGTAGAGAATAAAATCATCACTCCGCTAGGCGGGTTTACCTTCAATATTCTTATTGTCTGGGTTATCGGGGGCTGCAAATGCGAGCTCTTTTAACCAGTCTGAGAGAATGGGCTTAGTTTTCTTAGCGTCAAGCTCTGCTCTTTCTTGCTTAGTGAGTCTAATAACCACAACTTCTGTTTTCATTTGATGCATTTTGGTTTCCTCCCTTTAGAGGCTTTACCATGCCATACTCAAGAAAAAGATAGGTCTTAATTACTTAATTTTACAAAAACAGAAGATAGCAATACAAACGACTACCAGAGTGGCATATTGATGTTGCTATACGCTGGTTATGTCATTTTCCGAGTGATAGGTTGGCGGGGCAATCAATGATGCTCAAATAGAGATGATGGAAAATTATAATAATTCTCAGTAAGTTATTCGTTGAGTTATCAACTTATACACTGTATGAATATGATTAATTTATAAGGTGAGATCGTCTAATGCCAATTTCTTTGCCCCAAACCCGAAGTGCCTTTTTACTTTCTCTATGGGTTATCGCTCCATGGTTTATTGCTATCCTCTATAAGCAACCCATGTTAGGGACTTTGATCTCTTTTGGTGCATATTTATTAGTTGTGTCATTTCCTAAACTCCCCACGAAAAAACCTATTTATGTTTTACTGCAAGGAGCCTGCATTTTATCTGCTCTTGCGGTAATCGGTATTAACGTCACCCTTGGTAGCCTTTTATTCTTTATTTGCTCTGGACTTGGCGCTTTTTTTCAAGGCTATGCCGAATTGCGGTCAACCTATCTACGTTTACCAATCGCCCTTGGCGTTTTAGCTTATTTCCTATCAATTGGTCAGGTCCCCGCTCAGGGTAGCTTATTTTATGGCATCGCATTTACACTCGGTACATTTTGGGGCGTCATTATTGCTTATATTCTGTTGCCCCGTCATGACCTTCCCGCACCAACAACTCAAATTGATATGCGCACTCTCGCAGTACAGCGCTTCTCTGTGGCAATAGTTCTCGTTGCGCTCATCGGGAGTGCTCTTGCAACCCTGCTCCCTAGCTCTCATCCCTGTTGGTTACCTGCTGCTGGTTTAAGAGTGATGAAATCTGAACGGACAGCAACTTGGCAAAGGCTAAAACAACGTGGTGCAGGCACTCTGCTCGGTGCTGCTGTAGGGGGGCTTTTACTTGGTTTATCAAATAACCCACTCTTACACGTTTCCTTAGTGGGCCTATTGTTATTCGCCATGTTAATGATCGGTGCGAAACGTTATGGCTATTGGACATTTTGTTTAACCGCTATCGCATTAACATTTAACTTAACGGCCACTGCTGGGCCTATTGTATTAGCGATTGACCGAGTGTTACTGACGGTTTGCGCTTTGGTCATTGCCATCATGATGTTATTGCTACTGCCCAAATCGACAAAATAAGTTCTTACGCGGTGATATATTGGGTACAGTTTTGACATCTATCAGGAGACACTATG
This sequence comes from Providencia sp. PROV261, assembly GCF_028477945.1. Taxonomy (NCBI): domain Bacteria; kingdom Pseudomonadati; phylum Pseudomonadota; class Gammaproteobacteria; order Enterobacterales; family Morganellaceae; genus Providencia; species Providencia sp. PROV261. Next base: position 162,515 of record NZ_JAMPMC010000013.1, read on the forward strand.
ATCCCATCATATGAATTACTCGATGGATTCCAAATCCCTCAAATTGGTTTTGGAACATATTCATTAAAAGGTTTACATGGGGTTCGGGTTATTGAAAGTGCGCTATCACATGGCTATCGTTTATTAGATACTGCATTTAATTATGAGAATGAAGGTATTGTCGGCAAAGCCATTAAAAATAGCTCTGTTCCTAGAGATCAAATAACCGTCACATCGAAATTACCTGGCCGACACCAACAATACAATAATGCCATGCACACTATCCAAGAATCAGTGGCTCGATTAGGTTTAGATTATGTTGACCTTTATTTGATCCACTGGCCAAATCCGAAAAGAGGAACATTTGTTGAGGCTTGGCAAGCATTAATCGATTCACAACGTTCAGGTTTAATCAGAAGTATTGGGGTGTGTAATTTTCTCCCCGAACATCTAGAAACATTAGAAAAAGAGACGGGCATACTTCCCGTGGTCAATCAAATTGAGCTGCATCCTAATTTTAATCAAGCCAAACAGCGTCAGTATGACCAATCTAAAGGGATCATTACGCAATCATGGAGCCCATTAGGTCGTGCTGGTGATGTGTTATCTAATCCAACCTTACTCAATTTAGCGAGTCGCTATAATAAATCGGTATCGCAAATTATCATACGTTGGCATTTACAGTTAGGTGCATTACCAATACCGAAATCGGCGCATTCGTCACGCCAAATTGAAAATATTGATGTTTATGATTTCGAATTATCGCCGGAAGATATGCAAGCAATAAATAACTTATCTTCTGCTAATGGTCGATTACGCAATCAAGATCCTGCTGTTTATGAAGAATTTTAATACGTCACTGTTTTAAAATACGACAGCCCTATAAAATAGGGCTGTCGCGTTATTCAAACATATTGGCTAAATCAAGCTTATCTGATTAAGATGATGTTCTATCTACTGGCCGATTCATGATATGGTCTTCCCAATCCACCACATCTTTTTCTCTAACCGCGATATGGCGAACAGAGATCCGCTCACTGTGCATTGCCGCTTTTGACCCCGTTTTAAGAGGATGCCATGCAGGTAAGGTTTTACCTTCTAGCAATAAACGATAAGCACAAGTGTGTGGCAACCATTCAAACGTTTCTAAATTGTAGCGATTGAGCTTGATACAATCTGCCTCATAACTGAAACGATCTTCATAATGCTTACACTGGCAGGTCTTGATATTTAATTGATTACAAGCCACGTTAGTAAAATAAATTTCATCCGTGTCTTCATCCATCAGCTTATGTAAACAACACTGACCACAACCGTCACACAGTGATTCCCATTCATCGTCAGTCATTTCATCTAACGTTTTTACCTGCCAGAAAGGCTGAGACATAATACTTATCAATCCTATATCATTAGATCACTCGAGTCGTTAACGAGTGGTCATTAATTGAGAGCTTTAACATATCACCCGATGTCAACGGCCCGACACCCTCTGGTGTTCCCGTTAAAATAATATCCCCCGCACGCAAAGTAAAAAAGCGAGACATATAGCTAATCAGAGGTAATATTGGCGTGATCATATCACGAGTAGAGCCTGACTGGCGAATTTCCCCATTGATCTCCAGTGAAAGCTGGGCACTTTGCGGATCACCAAAGTTATTAACCGGAATAAAGCCTGAAATAGGACATGAGCCATCAAACGCTTTACTTTTTTCCCATGGCTGCCCTGCTTTTTTAAATTTTGCCTGCAAATCACGCAATGTTAAATCTAATGCCACAGCAAAACCCGCGATTGAGCGAGAAACTCTATCTTCATCAGCATTTTTTAAGGGCATACCAATCAAAACCGCTAATTCTATCTCATGATGTACAGAGCCAAGATCTTTTGGAATAACAATCGGTTGGTTAGCGTCACATAATGCCGTTTCAGGTTTGATAAAAATCACAGGCTCTTCGGGATGTGCTGAGCCCATTTCTTTTATATGTTTCGCATAGTTACTGCCAACACAAACCACTTTGTTTGCAGGGAAATCCAGTAAGGCACCTTGCCAGTCACGATGTTGGTACATAGTTGTAACTCCTATTATCGTTATTGTATTTTTTGAGCAACGCCATCAGCCATGAGGCAAACGCTCAAAGCAAAGTAATATGAACGATTCCAATGCATGATCGTGCGGAAGTTTTCAGTTACTAAGTATGCACGCCCTAACGGATCATCAGGGATAACAACCCACGTTTTTAAATTGGGTGATAACTGCGCAGATGCAGGGAGTTTAACGCCAAGTTGCTCCCACTGTGCAACCGTTTTGCCCTGCTCTGCTTTCACGCCTTCCAGTTGCTTATCAAAGTCGGTAGGTAGGCTCACTTGATAGCCCCAAGGTAGTGCAGACTGCCAGCCTTCCGTAGACAGGTAATTGGCAATTGAGGCAAACACATCCGCCTTATTGTTCCAAATATCCATTTTGCCATCGCCATCACCATCCGCCGCATAAGATAAATAAGACGTCGGCATAAATTGGCTTTGGCCCATGGCGCCTGCCCAAGAGCCTTTTAACTGCTGCTCTTCCGGTATATAGCCTTTATCCATAATTTCCAGTGCAGCCAGCAACTGTTTACTGAATAATGCTTCACGGCGGCCTTCAAATGAAAGCGTAGCTAATGCTGAGATAACATCTTCTTTACCTTGGGAGCGACCAAAGCCACTTTCTAGCCCCCACAACGCAACAATATATTGGGGCGGTACGCCATAACGATGGCTAATCGCATTTAAGAGTGACTCATTTTCCCAATATTTTTCCGCGCCTGCATTAATGCGTGATGCAGGTAGCACATTCTTGAGATAACTTTCTAAAGTCACCGTTGCTCTTTTTTCCGGTTGCCCTTTATCGGCCTTAACAACGCGTTCAATAAAATGAATATGGGCGAAACCACGTTCAATAGTTGCAGGTTGAATACCTTGAGCTAATGCATGCTCTTTTAACAACTCCACATAAGCAGGGAATTGCGATGGTTCACGCTCTTTGAGTGGAAAAGCTTTATTTAGCGCGATCACCTCTTTTGCAATCATGGCATCTTGCTCAGCCTGTGGTGTAACCAAAATAGGTTGTTTTGCTGAGCAGCTAGCTAAAAATAGGCCGCTAATTAAAGTAAATAATAACGTTGGTTTTATCACATCACCTCCCCAAGTAAATTAACATCTAAGTATTATCCTAATTTTATTCGCTGTAAGACTCTCGATATTCAGCGAGTAGGTTTTCAACTGGAGGTGGAAATTGCAGATAATACCCAACTTCAATTAAATCAGCTTTGACTTTCTCAATGTCTGCATTTGCCAGCTTGTCGCGGTTTGCAAGGGAAAGGGTCATCGCAAATTGAGGAGTACCAAATTGTTTCATGAGTTCTTCAGGTACACGAGAAAAATCATCCTTCTTCTCAATATAAAGATATGTTTGTTCACGGTTAGGACTACGATATATTGCACAAATCATTATATTTAACTCTTTTTCTTAGTTCATTGGCTTGCTTGAAGAATGTAGTAACTATAACATGCTATTGTTTTACAGAATATCGTCACCCGAAGTTTGTTTCGGATATTTTAATTTGCTGAGCCCGGATAGATGTCACAGTCGCCAATAGAACTCAAAGGCAGTAGTTTTACTCTTTCTGTTCTTCACTTACACAGTGAAGAACCCAAACTCATCAAAAAAGCGCTACAAGATAAGGTTAGTCAAGCTCCTGACTTCCTTAAAAATGCGCCAGTGGTTATCAACATTGCTGATTTAACCACAAATGCTGATTTATACAGTATTCACAAAGCAATTATATCGGTTGGCTTAAGGGTTGTCGGAATAAGCGGATGTACCGATCCTTTGCTACGTAAGAAAGTCAATGATGCAGGCTTACCGGTTCTCAATGAGGGGAAAAGCCAAAAAGCCGTTGATACTCAACCTAAGGCTGTTCATACACCGGTCGAGGTAGCCACTCCCGCCGAACCTGAGTTTAATTACCGGAAAACACGAATTATTAATGCCCCTGTTCGTTCAGGCCAACGAATTTATGCACCAAATAGTGATCTCATCGTAACAAGTAATGTGAGTGCAGGTGCAGAATTGTTGGCAGATGGTAATATTCATATATATGGCATAATGAGAGGCCGAGCACTTGCAGGTGCTTCTGGCGATACGGAAAGCCAAATTTTTTGTGTCCACTTGCAAGCAGAGTTAGTGTCTATTGCAGGTGAATATTGGCTGAGTGATCAGATCCCGTCTGAATTTCTCGGCAAAGCAGCGAAACTTTGTCTCGTTGACAACAGATTAAATATTGAAAACTTAATTTAGACCTTATTTACAAGGAATTATTCATGGCACGCATAATTGTTGTTACATCTGGTAAAGGTGGCGTCGGTAAAACCACTTCAAGCGCGGCCATAGCTACAGGCCTAGCTCAAAGAGGGAAAAAAACGGTTGTGATCGATTTTGATATCGGTCTACGTAACCTCGACCTGATCATGGGATGTGAACGCCGAGTAGTGTATGACTTCGTTAACGTCATTCAAGGTGATGCCACATTAAATCAGGCACTGATTAAAGATAAACGCACCGAGAATCTTTATATTCTGCCAGCATCACAAACTCGTGACAAAGACGCACTGACACGTGAAGGCGTTGAAAAAATACTCGACGAATTAAGTAATGACTTGTCTTTTGATTTTATCGTATGTGACTCCCCAGCCGGTATTGAAAGTGGTGCATTAATGGCACTTTACTTTGCAGATGAAGCGATCATCACCACGAACCCTGAGGTTTCTTCTGTTCGTGACTCTGACCGCATCTTGGGTATTCTCGCCTCTAAATCACGCCGCGCCGAAAAAGGGCTCGATCCTATCAAAGAGCACTTATTATTAACCCGCTATAACCCGGGTCGTGTGACGCGTGGTGATATGTTAAGCATGGAAGATGTGCTGGAAATACTTTGTATTCCATTAATTGGTGTGATCCCTGAAGACCAATCTGTTCTACGTTCATCAAACCAAGGTGAACCGGTCATCTTAGACGCAGAATCTGATGCAGGTCAGGCATACAGTGACTGTGTTGACCGTATTTTAGGTGAAGAGCGCCCTATCCGATTCATTGAAGAAGAGAAAAAAGGTTTCTTGAAACGCCTATTTGGGGGGTAAATAATGGCTTTATTGGATTTCTTTCTGTCGAGAAAAAAGTCGACAGCAAATATCGCAAAAGAGCGATTGCAAATCATCGTTGCAGAACGTCGCCGCGGTGATAGTGAACCTCCTTATCTTGCTGATATGAAAAGAGATATTTTGCAGGTTATTTGTAAATACGTGCAAGTTGACCCTGAGATGCTTTCTGTACAATTCGAACAAAAAGGTGATGATATCTCAGTACTTGAACTCAACGTTACGTTACCGGAAGGTGATGAAATCAAGGCTCCTGAAAAATAATCATAGCAAATAGCCGTTGTTTTTAAGTTGTAAATAGCGGCTTGCTTTTTTATTTGTTCAACCAATTGAATTTAAATAATCATCAATGGAATGAATATTTGTTCTATGTGGTTTGGGTGTCTATTGCCAAAAGAAATACAAAATCCCCCAACTCTCCGATACGCCTCTGCCGATAGTTAACTTTCTGTCGAAACCGTAGCAGTGCAGTAAATAAATCGATTGATTAATGAGTGGGTGAGCTATTCAACGCTTAAGTGCCGTCACTATTCACTAGGTAAAAGGTTAACATTTCACTCCTAGCAAACCTAGGAGTGAAAATAGGCCATTAACGCGCTTGTTGAAGGAGCTTTGTAATTGGCTCAGCAAGCATTCTTCCTCGCCAACCATCAAGTAATTCAGGCTGATTAGGGATAGATTTGATCCCCCAATGTACCGAGAGCAACTGGTTTATTTGCCGCCTTGAAGCAAGCAATTCCGCATTGAATTTCTCATGCTCTGCAATTTCTTTAACAACACTCTTTATCTCTTTAAATAACGTTTTATATTGAGGTTGCTCATTCAAATTCGCCACTGTAGGGGGATATTCACTCTCATCCATCTGTTTGGCTTTTTCAACAATACTGAGTAACCGCCTTCCATGACAGCGGATCTCTTGTCCCGTCAGCCCTAATGCGTCTAATTCACCTAATGAACCGGGTAAATAACGCGCCACTTTCCAAAGATGCTCCTCTTTAACCACAAAGTTAATCGCCATATCACGCGCTTTTGCTTGATTTAGCCGCCATTCCGCCAGCATTTGCAAGCAAGCCAATTGCTCATTCTTTAACTGACAAACATTGGTGATATTACGGTAAGCTAATGCAGGATCAGTCACATTTTGTCTGCGTTCAACCGTTCTTTGGCACTCTTCTAGCGCAGCAGAAAGGTAGCCTGACTCTTCCACTTTCTGCATCAGGATCTTGGCTAACGGCAGCAAATAAAGCACGTCTGCCGTCGCATATTGGCACTGTTTTTCACTTAAGGGGCGCGCTAGCCAGTCGGTTCGAGATTCACTCTTATCAAGCTCTATGCCTAAGTATTCAGAAACTAAAGAAGCGAAACCACAGGAGATTGGATACCCCAAAAAGGCTGCAATAACCTGTGTGTCGACCATCGGTTCAGGCATACACTCAAAATCATGCAAAAACACTTCAAGATCTTCACTACCGGCATGTAAAAACTTAGTGAGGCTCTTATTTGTCAGTAAGGCTTTAAACGGTGAAAAGTCGCTAATAGATAACGGGTCAATCAGTGAAACTTGTTTTCCATCATAAAGCTGTAGCAAACCTAATTGTGGATAGTAAGTTCGAGTACGGACAAATTCGGTATCCAATGCCAACCAATCGGCTTCACTCGCCTGCTGGCATACCTGTGCAAGTTCGCTATCAGTTGTAACTAAACGATAATTCAAAACAAATTTCTCTTTTTATATTCTCATCACAGTAACGCCGGTAAAAACCGGCGTTACTCATAGGGGTGCAAACCGATATGACAACGTTACGCTGTTGATTTATCTTTTTGCTGTTTCTCTTCATCACGTAGTTCTCTACGCAATATTTTACCAACGTTCGATTTTGGTAGCTCGGTTCGGAACTCAAATAACTTAGGTACTTTATAGGCGGTTAATGAGCGGCGACAAAATGTTTTCAGATCATCTGACGTTAGATTAGGATTACTACTAACAACAAAGACTTTAACTGCCTCCCCTGTACTCGTACTCGGCACACCAATCGCGGCACACTCTACGACATCAGGATGAGATGAAATCACATCTTCCACTTCGTTTGGATAGACATTGAAGCCCGAAACGATGATCATGTCTTTTTTACGATCGACAATGCGGATATAACCTTCACTGTCTATTTCAGCAATATCCCCCGTCGCTAACCAGCCATCATGTAAAATTTCCGCGGTTGAATCAGGGCGGTTCCAATACCCTTTCATCACCTGTGGACCTTTCACCCACATTTCCCCTGGTTCCCCAAGTGCAACCTCATTTCCATCATCATCAACCAGCTTGATTTCTGTTGATGGAACCGGTAACCCGATACTACCACTATAAGCCGTCAGATTATACGGGTTTCCAGTGACAAGTGGCGAACATTCCGTCAATCCATACCCTTCTAATAAATGCTTCCCAGTCAGTTTTTGCCATTTTTCAGCAACTACTTTTTGAACAGGCATCCCGCCACCAACCGTCAACCTGAGTTTAGAAAAATCCAGTTGTTGAAACTCTGCGTTATGTAACCATGCATTGAATAAGGTATTAACACCCGTAATCGAAGTGATCGGATAACGTGCTAGCTCTTTAACGGTACCTGCCACATCACGAGGGTTAGTAATCAATAAGTTCACCCCCCCGACATTAATAAACAGGAAGCAATTTACCATAAGAGCAAAGACGTGATAGAGCGGTAGTGCCGTAACAACAAATTCTGAACCTATTTTTAATACCGGACCATAAGCCGCTCGAGCTTGCTCGATATTCGCTAACATATTACGGTGCGTTAGCATTGCCCCTTTCGCTACCCCTGTCGTCCCTCCGGTATACTGAAGGAACGCAAGGTCATCGCCATTGATCTTTGGCTTGATATATTGCATACGATAACCGTAATGCATCGCACGTCGGAAAGAGATAGCATCTGGTAAATGGTATTTAGGCACCAACCGTTTAACATACTTGACGACAAAATCCACTAATGTCGCTTTCGGACGAGAGAGTTGATCCCCCATCCGAGTTAAAATAACGTGCTTAACCTTGGTATTAAACACCACTTTTTCAAGGGTATGAGCAAAGTTAGACACAATGACAATGGCCGTTGCACCACTATCATTTAACTGGTGCTCTAGCTCCCTTGGGGTATAAAGTGGGTTAACATTGACGACAACCATCCCCGCGCGCAAAACGCCAAATAGAGCTATCGGGTATTGCAGCAAGTTAGGCATCATCAACGCGACGCGGTCGCCTTTTTTTAACCCTAACCCATTTTGTAGGTAAGCGGCAAAAGCACGACTTCTCTCTTCTAACTTGCGATAAGTCATCACCGCACCCATGTTGATGAATGCAGGTTGGTCAGCATATTGCGAAACCGAATTTTCAAGTAACTCTGCTAAAGAAGCAAAGCGATCAGGATCGATCTCTTCCGGCACATCGCTTGGGTAATTTTTCAGCCAGATTTTTTCCAAAGTATGACTCCTGAATTTTAGTATAGTAATATAACTCAAACACTCTTTTAACAAATTATTAACTCAGCGTACCAGTTTGAAAAATACCCTGTGCTAAGGTTGAGAGGTCTATCACTAAATAAATTTCATTCCTTCGAAACAAAAATAGGCGGACTATTCCGCCTATTTCGTTTTAGTATGTTATTCCAGAACGATATCTGGTGTAGATATCATAATAATACACTTTTTTGAATCATTTTTGGAAAAATTAACATATTTCCCACGTATAAACCTAATAAATAAACTGACTAAGCTCATTGCCGAATAAATAGCCTTTCACTTCTCATTTTATTCGGTTAAATAGGTTTGTACTGGAGCAACACCCCCCGGATAGCCATAACCATAGCCATATCCGTAACCCCAAGGATGGTTATAGTAATAAGGGTTTCCGTAATACCCATAACCCCACGGGCCTGGTGGCGGCAAAATTACACTTTGCGCTAAATTCCAACGCTGGTAACCCGTTACGTCTAACGTGACATACTTATAGGGGATATCACCAATTTTACCAGGCTGCTCTCCGGTAATTTTACCCACCACTGTGATGTAACGACCATTATAGTCAGCAGGGTCAAGGAACCCATTAACAAAGGCATAAATACGACCAGTTGATGCCGTATTTAATTCTGGTGCTGCATCATATTTATTCAGTGGGATCACGGCAATTTCTAATCGCGTTTTATTAGGCTGATTAAAAACAGAGATTACTTTCCCACCAAAACGCCCTTCCTGCCCAATATACATTTCAGGCGCATTTTGTACTGACGATAAGTTAACCGCTGGATTAGGTGACGAGCCTTGAATTGAGGCTGGGATCGACACACACCCCGTTAACGTTAATATGCCGACAAATAAAACCACTTTAAATGTCGAACGGCTGTTAATTTTTATACCCATATACCACCTCCATTTAGCTTTAATTATAAATTCAGACGGCAAGGATTAACATTAATATCAACTAACATAACACGATATGTTCAATACTTTGAGAGATAAATACACGAATAATTCAATTATAGACTGATAAAATAAGGCTTGATGTGTCTCGATGCTAATTTCAATCATCGAATTAAAAAAAACATCCATTTAAGACAGTAAATATTGGTAGGAAAAAAGCGTAAAACAGAACTTGGCTATGCCTAACTTAACAATAAAATAAGCATAGCCAATCTAAAAAATATACCTATTCACGACCCGGCAGTTTTTTCCACGTCACTTCGTTACGTAAATATGTTGGTTCAACGTTTTCGACGGCTTGTACCTGACCCGCACGCCATAAACGTTCAGCAATCGGTAACATATCTTGTGCCGCTGGCAATGTGATCCCACTCTCAATCAACGAAAGCGCACTGTCTTTTAATTGCGGATAAGCTTGCCAACCTGTTCCTGCTAGGCTCCATTGCCCTGCCAACTGAGCGATTGAATCTCTAAATAGCTCCGGCGCCATAACAGCTTCGGTATCCTCACCGAGCCATATGCCCTCTGCTGTACGCTGATATTGAGCGCAATATACCTCTGTCATGCGCGCATCAATCGCTGTCAAAACCTGCTCATGTCCTTGCGTTCGATATGCCCCTTCTGCCAGTGTCATCAATGATGAAACACCGATCATCGGTAAATTGGCGCCGAGTGCTAACCCTTGGGCGATACCGACCCCGATGCGAACGCCCGTAAAACTCCCCGGTCCACGACCAAACGCTAACGCATCCAATTGGTTTAAAGTGACCCCCGCTTGGGATAATACCTCGTCCACCATTGGCAACACTTTTTGTGTATGCTCTCGAGGCGAAACGGCAAAACGCGAAATAATTTCTCCATCGCATAACAATGCGACTGAACATGCTTCTGTTGCTGTATCAACAGCAAGAATACGGCTCGACATGCCACAACTCCGGCAAATGATTAGATTTGATGCCACTGTACCTGTACAGTGACCTGAAAATGACGTTTATAGTAGCATAAACTCAAAATGAAATAGCAGAAAAAACCGCTTATGACCTTGGTTTAATTGCTATTATTATGTTCTATTCGTTTTTTCTCAAGAAACTCAATTGCTTTAGATAAACTGCGAGTTCTTGGTGACGGCGGTAAACTATTCAAAAAAACCTTACCATATGGACGTGTTACTAAACGGTTATCGCAAATCACAATAACGCCGTAATCACTGGTATCACGGATCAAACGCCCAACACCTTGCTTTAAGGTGATCACCGCATCAGGAATTTGAACATCCGCAAATGGGTCACCGCCTCTTAATTGGCAATCCTCAATACGCGCCCGTAATAATGGGTCATCAGGGGCTGTAAACGGTAATTTGTCGATAATCACACATGTCAGTTCATCCCCTCTGACATCTACCCCTTCCCAAAAGCTACTCGTTGCAACAAGCACTGCATTTCCCGCCGCAATAAATTGAGCAAGTAACTTATTTTTACTGCTTTCGCCTTGCATAAGCACAGGTAACACGAGTGTTGTTCTCAGCTCTTCGGCTAATTCACGCATCATCATATGTGATGTACACAAGAAAAAGCAGCGCCCTTGGTTTTTTATAATCAGTGGTCGCAACATATTCGCAAGTTTTTGTGCCACCCCTTTTTGGTTTGTTTCCGGTAAAAAACGTGGCACACAGAGTAAAGTTTGGCTTTGATAATCAAAAGGGCTCGCCAATAGCAAGGTTTTCGCTGACGTTAAACCCAATCTATCGGTAAAGTAATTGAGTTGTTCATTAACGGATAACGTTGCCGATGTGAATACCCAACTTGCTGGCGTACTGGAGATCATTTCACTGAATTTTTCCGCAACCGTCAGTGGTGTTATCGCTAATAAAAAATGCCGGCCATAGCTTTCAAACCAATAGCTATAACCTGGAATTGTGACATCTTTTAGCCGATTCAAACGATTACGGTAGAGAGTCACCCGTTCAAAAACGGAATCTAATGTTTGCGAGCGCCCTAATGATGTCTTGATCACTTCATAACATAACTCGAGAGAATCATCGAGTAATGTCAACGCGCGCTGCACCACAGGGCTTTTCAATAGATCACGCAAGTTACCACGAAAGCTGCTCTCACCTAAATTTAAGCGAAAATCCAATGTGCTTTGAGTTAGCCTATCTGCACTTTTTTGTAGCTGAACCAGATCTTTTAGCTCTGTGCGATAGGCCATAACCATATCACGTGCGAGATCAAGAAGCTGGCGGCTACTGAGTTGTTGACCGAAATATTGGCTAGCAATATCGGGGATTTGATGTGCTTCATCAAAAATCATCACATCAGCTTGTGGCATTAACTCCCCAAACCCCGTATCTTTAACAACACGATCAGCCATAAAGAGATGATGGTTAACAACGATAATGTCAGCATCTAATGCTTTGCGGCGCGCTTTTAATACAAAGCATTCTTGATAACGAGGGCAATCACTGCCGAGACAGTTGTCATTAGTGCTGGTGACTAATGGCCAAACGGCATGATCTTCCGCGATATCGTGACAAGTGCTGATATCCCCAGACTCCGATTCAATGGACCAGTTGCGTAAGCGGACAACGGCAGACAATATTTCTGGCTCAAGGCTCCCACCGCCTAATGACTGCTGATCTAAACGCTCTAAGCAAAGATAATTTGAGCGGCCTTTTAATAACGCTGTCCGCCCATTAAATTTCATCGCGTCTATAATCGTGGGTAAGTCACGGTGATAAAGCTGATCTTGTAACGCTTTCGATCCAGTCGAAACAATCACTTTTTTACCCGAACGTAAGGCGGGCACCAAATAAGCGTATGTTTTGCCTGTTCCTGTTCCCGCTTCAGCCACTAGCACATGCTGTTTTTCAATTGCCTCCGTGACAGCATGTGACATTTTGACTTGGGCTGCTCGTGGTTGAAAACCTGGGATTGTTCTCGCCAAAAAGCCATTAGAAGAAAAATCGTCGTGCACCGCAAACCTATTTATTGTTCTCTTTGAAGGCGTCTACTTTATCATGTCTTGATGTTGCCTGCTGAGCTAAATCATCCAATCGTCATAGAAAGGATTTTTCATCAATAAAGCAAGCTGTTATCCTTAAAAAGACTCACTAATGAAATGAACTAAGGAATAATGATGACGATTGAAAGAATTGACCCTGACAAACGTTGGTCTGAAGCGGTTATTCACAACAATGTTGTCTACTACACCAGTGTACCGGATAACTTAGATGCTGATATTATTGCTCAAACAGCGAATACCCTTTCAGCGATTGATATTCTTTTACAACGCGTGGGTTCTGACAAAAGTAAAATCCTTGATGCAACGATTTTCCTTGCTGACAAAGCCGATTTTGCGGGAATGAATCAAGCATGGGATGCTTGGGTTGTTGAAGGCAGCGCACCGGTTCGTTGTACTGTACAAGCGGCGCTGATGAAACCGGAATATAAAGTCGAAATCAAAATTGTTGCCGCTATTGAATAACGACACCTAGCAAACGATTTATCATAAAAAAATAGAGCGCCAATCATCAATTGGCGCTCTATTTTTTAAGACATTTTAATAAGCACCATCCCCAACAATAACAGGACGATACCTCCCCAACCTTTATAATTTAGCCGCTGATTGAAAAGGATCCACCCCGCGGCTACCGTCGCAATAATACCAAAAGCGCCCCACAACGCATAAGCAATCGACAATTCGATACCTTTGACTGCTTGAGCCAACGAGCTAAATGCGCCTAATACTGCCACTAAAGATAAAATGCCTAACCAGTAACGTTTAAAGCCGTTCGACATTTTTAAGAGGATGTTTGCAAGAATTTCCAGTACCACAGCAAGAACTAAAAATGCGCCGTGCCACCATTCAAATTGGACGTCCATAATCAGGCCTCCGTTTTAGCACGTTCTTGTGCCAAACCACCTGATTTAACCGCAGAGACCGCACGCCCCGCCGCTTCTTTCACTTTTTGAGCAGACTGAGTGACGGTCGATTTTTTAGTACCTGATTTAATTAACCCAATTCCTGCGATTAACAATACTAAGCCACCGATTTTCATAGGGGAAAGCGACTCGCCAAACCACAACACACTAAACGTCGTGATAAATAGAATACCGATCCCTTCCCATAAGGCGTATGCAACCCCAAGGGCAACTTTTTTCACAGCAACAGCCAGCAAAATGTAAGAAGATGCAATCATGACATACATTACTGCCATCCCAGTAAAATCACCACTCACGCTGGCGTGTTTCATCGATAATGTACCGATCACTTCGGTAATGATAGCTAATGCTAAAAATATCCAATATATCATTATATAATCTCTCTATGGATAATCGCACGACTGCTTATTTTTCATACAGAAATAGCAAACTTTTCGGCTAAGAAAAATTTTGTGCAATTATAAAAAACAAATAAATATCAAAGTGATGCTGATTTTATTCAGCAAAATGAATAATAGAGAGAGACGCTATAATGCACCGCACCAGTGGTGTTCACTGGAAAGGATCGCTGAAAGGAAAAGCCGATGGGTAGTTCTTCTTTGGGACTTACTGATTTTAATGCTATTCACGCTAAGCATGATATCTCATTCATTTCATCGGATGGACATCCATCCAAGTTACTCCGAACCCTCATATAATTGTTGATTACAGGTTATTTTTATCATGCCAAAAATATTAAGTCAATGAATATAAAAAGCTTTTTTAAATGAATATTTATTGCATAATTATGCAGGAAATAATCAACTAACCTTGACCTATTCTCAAGTGAAACGAATAATCAACCACAAACTTCTCACTAGATAACCATACTTTTTATTGAAAAAAATAAATTTTTCATTGTTTTCTTTTATTACGTAGTCCTATCCATTGTTTATGATTGACTTCAACAGCAAACAGGCATCTTATATTAGCTAACTGCTTAATTTTGGCCGAAAGAGAGATAAATGGACACCTTTAACCTCACCTCTAACAGTTTTCAAAACGATGCAAATGCCACGCCGCTGCCTTATGATGTCATCTCCATCCAGTCGCAAGTTATTTACGGCAGTGTCGGTAACAGTATTGCGGTTCCGGCACTGATGAAGCAAGGGCTAAGGGTCGCTGCTGTACCGACAGTGATTTTAAGCAATACCCCCCATTATGTGACATGTCACGGCGGCGAATTACCGGGTGAATGGTTTCGAGGCTATCTGTCTGGATTAGTTGAGCGCGATTGCCTTGGCAGTGTACGTGCGATCCTAACGGGATATTTAGGCTCTAGAGATAAAGCCCATGATCTTGCACAATGGTTATCAAGTGTACGTCAGTCATACCCTTCTATACCTGTCATTGTCGATCCTGTTATGGGGGATGAAGATAGCGGTTTTTATATTCCCCCAGAAATTGCCGATGTGTATCGCGATGAAGTATTGCCGCTTGCAACGGGTATCATCCCCAATAAATTTGAACTCGCGACACTAAGTGGTCAACAGATAAAGACCCTTGATGATGCAACTCAAGCTGCTCGTTCATTACTAAAAGGCCATACGCAATGGGTGATCATTACCAGTGCATTCCAACCCGATGATGAAAGTATTGAGGTCGTGTGTGTCACCAAACAGGATGTCGCGGTTATTCGCCATAAACGTTACCCTGTCACGCCAAAAGGCACCGGCGATCTATTTGGTGCAGAGTTAACAGCTCAATTACTCGCGGGGCTGTCTGTTCCCGATGCGGCTAAAATGGCTTGTTTACGGATAGAGCAAGGTATTATTCATATGGCGGCGACAGGAAGAAGTGAGTTAGTGCTGTAAGATGCTCTCGCACCATGGATAAAAATAAGGCCAGCTTCCTTCTAGAGCAAGCTGGCCTACGAGATAAATCAACTATAGCTTATTCAAATTCGTTCCAAGAACGCCCATCACGAGTGATCATCGCAACCGATGCGATAGGCCCCCAAGTACCCGCTTGGTATGGTTTAGGGGCTTCATTATCCATAGCCCACGCATCCATAATGGAATCAACAAACTTCCAAGCCTCTTCAACCTCATCACGGCGTACGAACAGCGCTTGAATACCGCGCATTGCTTCAAGCAATAAGCGCTCATAAGCATCCGCAAGGTGTGTTTGATTAAAGGTTTCTGAGAAACTCAAGTCCAGCTTAGTGGTTTGCAAGCGATGTTTGTGATCAAGGCCCGGTGCCTTATTCATGATCTCAATATCAATCCCTTCATCCGGTTGCAGACGAATAGTGAGCTTGTTTTGCGGTAATTCCTGATAACTTTCAGAGAAAATATTCAGTGCTGGCTTTTTAAAATAAACAACAACTTCAGAGCACTTAGCAGGTAAGCGCTTACCTGTGCGTAAATAAAAAGGTACTCCTGCCCAGCGCCAATCATCGATGTCAACGCGTAGCGCAACAAAGGTTTCTGTCATACTTTGTTTATTAGCGCCTTCTTCTTCAAGATAACCGGGAACCTTATTACCTTGAACAAAGCCCGCAGTATACTGCCCGCGAACCGCTTTTTCTCTGACATTAGTGTGGTCAATTCGACGTAATGAACGTAACACTTTCACTTTTTCATCACGGATCCGGTCAGTGGTGAGATCAGCAGGTGGCGACATCGCGATCATGGTGAGAATTTGTAATAGGTGGTTTTGCACCATATCGCGCATTTGACCTGCCTGATCAAAATACCCCCAGCGCCCTTCTATACCCACTTCTTCTGCAACGGTGATCTGCACATGGTCAATGGTGCGATTATCCCAGTTGTTGATAAATAATGAGTTAGCAAAACGTAGAGCCAGCAGGTTAAGTACCGTTTCTTTACCGAGGTAATGGTCGATACGATAGACCTGACTTTCATCAAAATATTTCGCTACTTCATTGTTGATTTCTTGAGAAGACGCTAAATCTGTACCTAACGGTTTTTCCATCACAACACGGTTAGGCTGTTTATTTAAACCTGCATGTCCAAGTCCATGGCAAACTGCCCCAAAAGTGCTCGGCGGCATAGCAAAATAGTGGATAGCGGGATGGCAGTCTTGCTTCAACATTTGTGCCAAGCTATCGAAATTTTCGGTTTGATTAACATCCAAATTGCAGAAATCTAAACGCGCACTGAGCCTCTCCCAAAGTACTGGGTCGAGATCTTCTTTTAAAAATTCGCTGAACGCCTTTTCAACAAACTCAACATAATCGCTCTGGCTCCACTGCGCACGCCCTACACCGATGATACGGGTGTCTGGGTGAATGTAGCCTGCTTTCTCCAACTGATAAAGGGATGGAAGCAACTTACGACGAGCGAGGTCTCCTTTGGTGCCGAAAATAATCAAGTCACAGGCTTGAGCAGCATTATTTACCGCCATATTGGTTCTCCTCAATTTGCGGAATTTATTGTAATTTTGTTACAAAATTAGCCAGATGTTCCGCTAATGTACCCTTTTGAGGGTATTCAGTAAATATTGATGATACAGATCACAGTTTTTATGCTGAAAAAAGCAGCAAACCTAAACCATGTCATGTTAACTGAATGGTGACAGCATTTGTAATAAAATGACAAAACAGCTAACGAACTTACTGATATGAAAATTAGATACAGCTCATAGTTTTGTAAAAAATTACATCACAAACGCCTCTCATTCAGATAGGTTAGCCATTACCCATAGTATATTCCTTTTATATACACACTGCCTTCAAAACGATATTAATAAAATACAGCGTATCTTTATGGCAGAAAAATTTCTCCTTTTGATGAAATAGGCACTTTCGTTATATGAATATTTTAGAACAAATGAAGAACAGCCTCGATTTTTTAAGTAAATCAGAAAAGAAAGTTGCCGAAGTGATTTTAGGTATGCCACAGCGAGCTATTCATCTTAGCATTGCGAGCCTTGCTCAACTTGCTGATGTGAGTGAACCCACCGTTAACCGGTTTTGCCGTAAAATGGATACCAAAGGGTTTCCTGACTTTAAACTTCGATTGGCGCAAAACCTCGCTAACGGCACCCCTTACGTGAACCGAAATGTTGAAGAGAATGACACGGTTAACACCTATACCCATAAAATTTTCGAATCAGCAATGGCGGGTTTAGATAATGTCAAACATACTTTAGACATTGCGGCCGTTAATCGTGCGGTTGACCTTCTCACTCAAGCAAGAAAAATCAGCTTTTTTGGCTTTGGCGCATCGGCGGCTGTAGCACATGATGCGATGAATAAATTTTTCCGTTTTAATATTCCCGTCATTTATTTCGATGATATTGTCATGCAACGAATGAGTTGTATAAATAGTACTGAGGGGGATGTTATCGTTTTAATCTCGCATACAGGAAGAACGAAAGCCTTAGTTGATATGGCTCGCCTAGCCCGTGATAACGATGCCACTGTGATTGCCATCACCTCAGAAAACTCTCCATTGTCTCAAGTCGCTACCCTTTCAATTATTATTGATGTACCAGAGGATACCGACGTCTATATGCCAATGGTCTCAAGACTTGCTCAACTCACAGTGATCGATGTCCTCACAACGGGTTTTACCTTAAGAAGAGGTGAAAAATTTAGAGATAACTTGAAACGGGTCAAAGAAGCTTTACGTGATTCGCGGTTTGATAGTGTGTAAACGTTAAAAAGTATTCTTTTCTTGCTGTGGGCTTTAATAGTTTTACAGACCTGATAGCATAAACGAATTAGCAGTATATAATAGCTGTGCTCGTGTCAGCATGACGACTTGTCGTAAAAAGGTCTCGAAAATACGCTAAATGATTCAAGTTGTATGTCGACATAATATGATAGGGGCTTACGCCACGAGCACTACATACCGCTTGAAGTATGAAAAGATTTCACTCAATAAATCAACACCATTACAGGTCAACGGAGTAATACATGACTAGACGGCTTAGAAGAACTAAAATTGTTACTACCCTAGGTCCAGCTACCGATCGTGATAATAACCTTGAAAAGATTATTAACGCCGGCGCCAACGTTGTACGCCTAAACTTCTCTCACGGAACTCCAGAAGACCATATTCTTCGTGCTAACAAAGTGCGTGAAATCGCTGCTCGTTTAGGTCGCCATGTTGCGATCCTTGGCGATTTACAAGGCCCTAAAATACGTGTTTCTACGTTTAAAGATGGCAAAGTATTCTTAAATGTTGGTGATAAATTTATCCTTGATGCCACTCTCGGCAAAGGTGAAGGTGACCAACAAAAAGTGGGTATTGATTATAAAGGTTTACCTGCTGATGTTGTACCTGGTGACATTTTATTGCTTGATGATGGTCGTGTACAACTGAAAGTCCGTGAAGTCCAAGGCTTACAAGTTTTCACTGAAGTAACCGTTGGCGGTCAACTCTCCAATAATAAAGGCATCAACAAACTTGGTGGTGGTTTATCGGCTGAAGCACTAACCGATAAAGACAAAGAAGATATCATCACCGCCGCTAAAATCGGTGTCGATTACCTTGCCGTTTCCTTCCCTCGTTCAGGCGAAGATTTAAATTATGCGCGCCGTTTGGCTCGTGATGCAGGCTGTGAATGCCAAATCGTCGCGAAAGTAGAGCGCGCTGAAGCTGTGGCAACCGATGAAATTATGGATGAAGTTATCCTTGCATCGGATGTTGTCATGGTTGCTCGCGGTGATTTAGGCGTTGAAATCGGTGACCCAGAATTAGTTGCGGTACAAAAGAAACTGATCCGCCGTTCACGTCAGCTCAACCGAGTAGTGATCACCGCAACTCAAATGATGGAGTCAATGATCACAAATCCAATGCCGACTCGTGCTGAAGTGATGGATGTCGCTAACGCCGTTCTAGATGGTACAGACGCCGTTATGCTATCAGCAGAAACCGCTGCGGGGCAATACCCAGCTGAAACTGTTGCTGCCATGGCACAAGTCTGTTTAGGGGCTGAAAAAATGCCTGGACTGAATGTCTCCAAGCACCGCTTAGATGCCGAGTTTGATTCACCTGAAGAAGCTATCGCGATGTCAACGATGTACGCTGCTAACCACCTGAAAGGGGTCAAAGCCATTATCGCGATGACTGAATCAGGCCGTACTGCTCGTATGATGTCACGTATCAGTTCTGGCTTACCTATTTTCGCTATGTCGCGCCATGAAAAAACACTCAATCAGTCTTCACTGTACCGTGGTGTTACACCTGTTTTCTGTAGCACTCACACCGATGGTATTGCGGCTGCGAATGAAGCTATCACACGCCTACGTGATAATGGTTATTTAATGACTGGAGATCTCGTTCTCGTTACTCAAGGTGACTTGATGGGCACAATTGGTAGTACGAATACTTGCCGTATTTTGGAAGTCGAATAAATCAATATTGGTGTAAAGGGAGCATTTGCTCCCTTTTTCAATCGATATAGATAATGCTGTATGCTTATTTAGAGTGAGTCATTTTCCAATTATTAAATACAGCAGCAATCACCGAAGCTATTTTGTCATAGTTTTCCCAAGAATTTTCAACATGGTATACTGATGGCAATGCTTGTGCTAAAACACGATGATAGTCATCAAAATAGCTCCCATTCTCTGTTGAATAATAAAATTCAGTAAATGCCAATCCATTCGGTCCAATGCCACCAAGTTCTCCTACGTTCGTCTTTGGCATCACTAAAATAAAAATAAGCACAACATTGTAATAAATATTGTGCTCATCATAATTTATATTGAATAGTTACCGTTTAATCTGTCCGATTTTTCTGGGAATCAATGATATTGCAAATTAAACTGTAACGTTCCATTAGCTTGGCCAGCTTGTGTATCATTCGAAGTTTGAATATACGCTGCTTGTAATGGAATACTATAATTTTCCGACGATACATTTTTTTCTTCGATCGTCATCATTTGATTTATTTTAATGGGGTCATTTTTATACTTAACTTGTATACCATACCCTTTCGCAGTATTGACGTCTGTTGGATTATTTAATGCGATTGTTCCGGGTGTCATACTATTATTGACAGGTGTTCCAGTAAAGGTGATTTTTATGGGTGACACGGGATCACAACTAAGGTTGATTTGAAAATCTTTCACGCTATTTGGGCTAACACTCCCTACCCCTGAAAAACTCGATTTATCAATCTTATTAAAAGGCACAAGAATATTTTTATTCAGCACTTCACAACCTGTCGAAATAATATTAACCGGCCCTATACTAACCTTAGGCTCCATATTACCGTAGCTATCCGATGTTTGAAATCCATTATTATAAATAATTAACATCGCCGCTCGGCTAGCAGGTAGTACTTGCGTTTTTACGTTATCTTTGAGCTTATAAAAAACAAGTTTTAAAGAAACGGTATACACACCTGAACTCTGGGTAGTGCTACAGATCATCCTATTCGCATTATTTCCATCAATGGTATTAATTCCATCAACATAAGCACTACCTGTGCAAGGTGTTGACACTGTCCCATGTAGCGCATAGCCCACACCAGAATTATTAATTTCTTTAATGTATCTGTTATTATAATATTGTTTACTGCCATACGTTTCAGGTAAATAAATTCCCACTTGAACTTCGTCTGTTATGTTACTCCAACTCCAAGCGGTATAGCTTCCTAAATCAATAGTTCCGACTTCTGATCCAATTGGTGCTGTTCTTGAAACATAAATAGGTTCATTCACTGTATGAGATAATTCATTAAATAATGCTCTAAATTCGGCTAAAGCGGATTGTGAAAATAGAAGCGTCGAAATACCCCCAATTAAAAATAATTTATTCATGTCTGCTCCTATTGGCAAATTCGCTCAATAAATTGAATTTTGTCGTTACTTAAATCAAGCTGAAGTGGCAGTTCACACTGCTGATCCGCATGACTTCCCCATTTGACAACAATACGACTCTGTTCAGGTACACCACTTAAATAGACTTCACCATCATTAGCGACAATACCTGTTGTAACCTCTTCTTTATCAACTAAAACAGACACTTGTGCTCCAAATGGAATGAGTTGATCATGGTGAGTTAATTTAAGCATGACTCTCGCACCACGTTTACCTTTAAAGTCGGCTAATACGATAGCACCACGAGTTGGTACAACTGTTGTCGTGCTTAACCCAACATCGTTATTTCCTGTTAATGTTGAAGGGTCAACGCTGATCTTATTCCTTTCATAACGTGTAGCACTCGGTACAACAGCATATCCCCAAGAGTTAGTATAAAGCGACTGCGCATTATTGACTTTCAGGTCATTAATATCATTGGCTTTGACTAAAACCGCAGAGTCATAAATCGCTCGAGCTGGGGTGATACCACCAGAGTGTAATAGTAACGCGCCAGTTGCCCCGATATTAGCGGACTGATAACGTGGGTCATAACTATAGCCCCCGTTATACTCTCCTGATGAAACAATATAATTACCACTCACCGAACCGCTATTTTCATGTCGGCTATGGTTATAGTTTTGCGTGATATCAAATTGCAAATTGTTATCTTCTAAACGTGTACCACTCACACTGACCGAACTAATCGAATCACCATTCTGGCTAGTATTGTAACGATAATTGACCCAGTTATTTTTTTGTCCAAGCGTAAATGGAACACTAAAATTGATAGATAACATTTCGTTTTTACTATTAGTATGTTCCTGCTTAGTATAAGAGTAAGAAATACCATAGTTTATTTGTCGATAATTAGAGTTAAAGCCTACGGTTAAATTTTTATCGACGCCGCTTCTATCCCAATAATATTGTTGATAACCATTAATGGATAAATAACCAATATCTTTTAATGACTGAGAAATAGAAGCTTGGAACTGCTGTTTCTTTCTTCCGCTCTCATAAGGGTCATTATTTGATGCAGAAAAATCGTAATATTCTTTTGTCGAATAGCGATAAGATGCAAGAGAAAATGACGTACCTGTTCCTGGCATATATTTCGAATATTGCACTCGATAGGACTGACCTTGCGCATTCGTTTTATCAAGTAGTTCTGTTTTAGATTGGGTCACATCGGCTGAAATTGCCCCAATACTCCCCAAGTTGATCCCTGTCCCTGCGGTATAAGCTTGGTAGTCCTTTGATAAAATAAAACCACCATAAACCGACAAGTTATAAGGCAAACCATAAATAGCAGAGGCTTGCGCAAAATTAGGTTTCCGAAGCGCGTTATCAACATTGTATTTACCAATATCAATGCTGTATTTTAATGATCCCGCTCGCTGCATCATAGGAACGGCAGAAAAAGGTTGAATAAACGAACGGATCGTTCCATTTGCTTCTTCTATTTGTACATCCAAATCACCACTATATGACGTAGGATAAAGGTCATTTATTTCAAACTCGCCGGGTGGTACTGTCGTTTGATAAATCACGCTACCATTTTGGCGGATCGTCACAACAGCATTCGTTTGAGCAATGCCTTTAACTACCGGCGCAAACCCACGTTGACTTTGCGGTAACATACTTTCATCGGAGGCTAGCTTTACGCCTCGATAAGGGTTACTTTCCATAACACCGTTATCCGATGCTGTTTCACCAATCGTTAAGTGACTTTTTAATGGACGAATATCCCTTTCCACATAAGTTTGTAGATTATTCCAATCCGTTTTCCCTGAAGTCCGGCTATAAGTACTGTGGTTTCTCAATCGCCACACATCAAAATTAATACCGCTGCGTAAGCCAATAAATGTGTTATTGGTATCGTCACGATCTTTATACCAATTTTGGCTGTGTCGGATATTATAATTTACGAAGGCGGCATTAATACCATCATCCCACTCTTTAGGATCAACGTAACCGCGGCTATAATTATCTAACCCTATTTGAGGAATACTGATATTAAGGCGGCCATTCCCAAAGTCATATTTATAGAACGCACCGGGTATAGTCGCGGCGATATCAGTGATTGCTTGATCATCTTTTGCATCGCTAAAAGCTTGGCTCGCGGTATTTTTAACCCCCCAGCTTAATAGCATCTTCTTTGCTATTTCAGGAACAAGCTTTTTATTTTGCTTATCAAAGATAAAGCGTAAATTTTGTTCATCAACAAATTTGTTATTAATATAAATAGCGACATGATAAGTTCCGGGTAGCTGCCCTCCCGAATATGACAGATAATCTAAATTATTTACATCCGCAACGTGGCTTTCAATCCCTGTATTGATTGCATTAATGTCAAAAACATCATCTGCTTTAGTATTGTTAGAATATAATATAATACTGACTGCAATAAAAACTTTTGAGTGGTATAAACTTTTATTTTTAAAACATGAGGCAGACATTTTTTATACTCTTATTTAGATGTTTTATCAATAATCGCGCCATAGTCATTAATAAATTTAACAACAACTTTTTGATTATTATTTATGCTGTGTTTAACAATGTATTCTTTTGTATGAGGGTAAACGAGATCACCGCCTTGGATGTTTTTCCCGTCCACCAATATATCCCTAACTGATAAATGATAGGGAGTATCGTTATTAATAATAATACCGTCAGGTTTTTTGATAATTTCAACTTTATTAAAGTCAAATGGAACAATATCTTTTGATCTTAAAAATAGTTTAAACTGAGAATTGATAACAATCTGTAATTGATTTTCAATTTTAACGTCTTTAGGTGGTATTGATTTTACATTAAGCAAATATAATTTTTCTTGGTTTGAACCAATAGGTTCACCTACATAAGAAATACGTGCAGCAGCATTACTATCTGGCTCGATGCGAAATAATGGTGGCGTTGCAATAAATGGTGTTTTTCCTTCACCTTCAAATGGACTTACCCAAGTTTGAATAAGGAATGGCTTTTCTTTATCACTATTAAAAATAGGGATATCAATTTCACGTTTATTTTCTTGATAGATAAAACGAGTTCCTCCCACACTGACACCCGCCGCAGAAGCAAAATGAGAAATAGAAAATAAAAGAAAAACTGCTGAAAAAATTATTTTTTTCATAATTCGGCCATTTTATTTATTAAAAATGAGAGGGTAACAGCGTTACCCTCTATACACACTATATTCAAATTGCCTCATGATTGACGTGCACCATCCCCTCCAAGAGGCATTAAATAACGATGCTTCTCAGAATATGTAGGTCTGTCTTTTAGATGCAACTCAAATTATTTAGGGTATATATTTATTATTGATATTGAATGCTATAAACAGCCGTACCATCTGCCTTACCAGCAGTTGCAGCACCTGTTGCTTTATAGCGAGCTACGTAATTCAATTCTACTGAATCACCTGCTGCATTTTTAAATTCAACTAATTTTGAATCTTCAAATAGTTTAATTTGTGTTGTCGCATCCTTTTCAAATAAAGCAATACCTACTTTGGTTGCGTGACCCCCAGCTTGTGCTATTTGTAAAATATCGCGGTCATCGTTATCACGAGAGCCACCAAATCTTACTGCCACTTTAGCATTTTCAGGGCAATCGATGAGTTTAATAGTAAAATCTTTTAAACCAGCAATTTGCCCTGCTGCTGCTAAACTTTTCACTGACACTTTACCAAGGTCAACCGTTAAGTTTTGAGAGCTACTATCTACTGCACAAGCTGAATCAGTTATTTCACCAGTAAAGTCAATTGTTCCTGAAGCAAAAACAGCTGGAGCGGTTGTTACAGCTAAAGCCACCCCTAAAGCAGTTAGGGATTTTTTTAGAATACTCATATCGATTCCTATAATTAGATATTCTGATGTTAATTGCCACAGCACTAATAAATATTTACTCAGTGCATGAGTGCAAGCGAAATATAGCATCACAATTTAATTTAGTTAATATCTTGTTACATTGAATTTTTTGTTATTATATCGAAACACTTAATGTTTATTTTTGATTACTCATTTAATGATTAACGTTTATTTAATCTCAGTTAACTCTAAATGGTTTATAAATTCACCTAAAACATCTTGCACCAATGAATTTTTATTCACATACATATAAAAATCATAGTAAATATTTTTATTGGCAATTTTTAGCTGTTTTAGTGAATGATTATTCAACTGGTTTTTTATTAGATTTTTAGGCAACCATGTATAGCCCGTTCCATTTTCGACAAGTTTAATAACTGTTTCTAGTGATGCAGCGCTGATAGTTTGTGCACTTTTAACGGTATCTTCCAATGAAGGATCAAGAACAACTTTTGTATATTTAGATAGATAATCCAATAAGTTAGATTCTTCAATACTCTGTAATATATGGTCAGGTGAAGTCACAATAACAGATTCAACCGTTTCTAAAAAAATAGGATTTAAAGTCTCAACATGCTGATCTGTAATCAAAATATCATAATCCTTTAAAGCAAACACATCTGATTTAGATATGTTTTGTTTGATTATATCAATGTCATAATCTTTATGCCTTTTAATAAAATTAGCCACTTTATCTAAAAGATTATCTGTGTGATAAAGCGTGTCTATCACGAGTTTAATCTTTATATTGCATTTACTATTCAGTAATTTAGCTTTTGTTTCCAATAATATCGCTTTATTCGTTAACTCCCGAGATAACGCTAATAACATTTCACCTTTCGGTGTTAAAACAGCGCGTCTTTTTTCTAATGAAAAGATTTCAATTTCTAGTGTTTGTTCAAGTTTGCTGATTGTATAACTAATAGCGGATTGAGTCCGATGTAATACTTCAGCGGCTTGTGCAAATCCCCCGCAATCTACAACAGCTTGCAAGGTAATCCATTGGTCCAATGTCGTTCTCGTTTTTTCCATAGCGTCTCCAAATAGAGTTTTGGACTCAATTTTTATTATTTAATAAAAATATAGCAACATATTTCATCACCGTTAATAGGTATATGCACTTACAGATCATTTTGTCATCATTAGTTAAATATTATTTAAGTCTGTATGTTTTTTAGTACAAATTTCATCTTAGTTAAAAAGAATCTCTTTTTTGGGCTTTATTAATTTAAACTTACTCTTATTTCTTCCATCATTTAATCATCAGTAAAAATAAAATATACAATAAATTTATTGCCATTTATTTTATATTTAAAACATAAAAACTATTCGTTAATATAGCGTTTTGTCTTAGCGTTAAATCATTAAAAAAATCCCAGCGTAATTTAAATTAATTAATTATTTTATTAATAAATATTTGGTATGATGTTTAACTTTAAATTAAATTATGATTTAACATTTAATGTTCTCGTCAAATGCTTGCAAATTTATGGCTCGTTAAACACCTATTGAGAGTAAAGAAAATCAGGATATTAATCTAATAATTTTTTGTTATTTATTAGCAAATGTGGGGTTCTAGGGGGGAATGGCAGACAATATGACCTTTTTAATTAATACTTATTTCATCAAAATTTTATCAAACTAGTGCTCTATTAGATTAATCTTATTACTGTTCCAATAAGTTAACGGTTAACTCTAGTGAGCTTATGAAAAAGAGAAAAAACTTATATCTCCATTATCATTCATCAATACACACGACTCTTTAGTTACAAAGAAAAATAACGCAAATGTATGAGCATCTCAATACAACCTTCCACCTCTGATTGCCTATTTTTACTCTGACAAATACGCGCTATCAACTAAACTCACATTATCTGCATTACAACAATTTATATCATCTCATAAAAATAACCTTTTACGTGTATTTCATTTACCATATAATTGATATTAACTATTGATAAGGATTTTTGACCTTTCCGCTCGATAAAAGGCTTCGTTTTATGCAGTTAAGCAGTTATAACCTTACAAAAAATAAGTTATAAACAAACCCCAAAAATATATAATTCACTTATTTATCATGGTGTTATAAAACATTTGATATAAGGCAAATCGATAAAATAGCGATCATAAATAAAGTATAAAAGAGAAAAATAAATATCTTTTTTTCTATTCACTTCTCAATTAACTAAATTATTATCATAATTAGCCAATCAATAAAAGATTGGTGATTCTTAGGTAAGGCATTCCCCAAATATAAAAAAAGCACCTCTAACATAACAATTCAGTCGAGGTGCTATTCATAGAAAATATAATTATTTAAGTGAATTGAACGTAAAACTATCGATATAGATCATCACGTTGATAGGGTTCAATTTCATCCCCCTTCCGTGTTTTCAATAACTTAAGTATCCAAGTATATTGTTCAGGATTTGGACCGACGAGATATTCCAGCTCTTCATTCATCCTTCTTGCAATATATTCATCATCCTGCCCATCAATATCATCCATAGGCTCACGGATATAAATATGCAGTTGATGAGTACGATGATCATACACCGGAAACAGAGGCACAATTTTCGCTTTACATACCTTCATTAGGCGGCCCACAGCAGGCAATGTTGCTTTATAAGTCGCAAAAAAATCGACAAATTCACTATGCTCTTCGCCGTGATCTTGGTCGGGAAGATAAAACCCCCAATATCCCTGCCGTACAGAAGCAATGAAAGGTTTAATTCCTGCTTCTCGAGAGTGTAAGCGACCACCAAAGTGGTAACGTGCTTTATTCCATAAATAATCTGCTACTGGGTTTTTTTGGTGGTGAAACATTGCCGCCATTTTATAGCCTTTTGCAGCAAGTAACATGGCTGGAGCATCTACAGCCCACCCATGTGGCACCATAAAAATAACATTACTGCCTTGTTGCTTTAAGTTATCAATAATCTCTTGGTTATGCCAATGTGTTCTTGCTAACGTTTTATCAGCGCCACGAATACATAACTCTGCAAGCATCACAAACGATTGAGGTGCAGTTTCAAACATTCTATCCACTAATTGATCCCTTTCCTGCTCGGTAAGCTCAGGGAAGCAATATAATAGATTTATCTTTGCGCGGCGCCTTGCGCTTTTTGCCAATTTTCCTACCCATTTCCCCACTTTTGCCAGCATGGGGTCACGAATTTTAACAGGAATATAGGCTAAAGCGGCAAAAACGCCAGCCCCAGCCCAAACTCCCCAGTATTTAGGATGTAAATAGGATTTATGAAAGGTTGGCACATAGCCTAATTTACTGTCGGTATCTTTATCTTTATTCATAATGTACCTAAAAGAACTGTTCGCGCTCTTTTATAGCTTAAAATGATAATAAGTGAAAGCGTTACAAAGAAAGCTGGCAGATACACTGTACCTGCCAGTAATGAAGAGTTAATTGAGTTTTAACTGTGGTTTAGTTTCTTTAACCATGGCTAAGTACTCTTTACGTTCTTTACCAGTTAAACCACCTGAACTCGGTAATTTCGCTGTCAATGGGTTAACCGCTTGTTGGTTGACCCACATTTCAAAATGCAGATGTGGTCCTGTTGAGCGCCCTGTATTACCAGAAAGTGCAATACGATCACCCCGTTTAACTTTTTGCCCTGGCTTCACCAGTAATTGGCGTAAATGCATGTAGCGCGTGGTGTACTGACGCCCATGACGAATCGCGATAAAGTTCCCCGCGGCTCCGCTATATTTCGACACAATCACTTCACCATCACCTACTGCAAGCACTGGGGTACCCACTGGCATTGCAAAATCCACCCCTTTATGCGGTGCTACACGCCCTGTTACTGGGTTAACTCGACGTGGGTTAAACTGTGATGATACTCGGAACTGCTTGGCTGTTGGGAAACGCAGGAAACCTCTTTCTAAACCATTACCTTCGCTATCGTAATATTTACCATCTTCAGCACGGAAAGCATAATAGTCCTTCCCACCACTACGTAGACGAACACCGATCAACTGGCTTTGTTCACTACGTCCATTAAGCATTTCACGGCTCATTAACACGGTGAACTTATCGCCTTTTTTCAGTTTACGGAAATCAATTTGCCATTGAAGTGCTTTTATCACTTCACGGCCTTCACTGCGTGTTAAACCTGCTTGGCTGGCACTTTGCGCAAAACTGCCGTTTACCACCCCCGCAAGGACGCTATTTGTCCATTCACCTGAACGGATCTCTTTCTTTTCTTCAAATTTATTTGTGCTACCAACACGGGTGTACACACGGGTCTCACGACGAGAAACTTCCCATGTTAAAGTGTCGAGCTCCCCCTGATCGGTCAGGCTCCAGTTTAGCGTTTGACCAATTTTTAGATTACGCAACGCTTTATGTTGATTAGCTAACGTCGCCACATCACCTGATTCAATACCGAATTGAGTCAGTATGCTAGTGAGGTTGTCGCCGCTTGCAACAACATATTCATGGGGGATTGGCGCACCATCCGTTTCACCGTCAGTGCTATCAGCGACGCCTTCATCAGGAAGTTGCTCGCTACTATCTTGAATAATATCATCAGTTGCATCAGTCAAAGGTACAAATGCAAGAGGAATAACGGTATCGACTGAACCTTCAGTATCTGTGTTAGTTGATGGTAAATGCGCTGGCCGCCAAATCGCGACGGCCAATGTTGCTACTGTTAATGTTCCTAACATTATTTTGTGAGACTTGGACAGGCTACCGTAAACCTGCGCAAGCCCTTTAGCCATTTGCTGCACTAAACAATTCCTTCTTGTTTAATTCAGGCAGCTCGCGTATTGCTTAGACAGTTGCGTTAAAAACTGCATATAGCTATCTGGTCCTATTTCCAGCCCGCTACCTAGCGGGTCGAGAGTTCCCATTTTGACTCCCGTATTTTTTGCTACGCTCTCTATGACGGCTGGCCTGAATTGGGGTTCAGCAAAAACACATTGTGCTTTATGCTCAACCAATTGAGTTCGTATTTTATGTAATTTCTGTGCACCAGGCTGAATTTCCGGGTTTATCGTAAAATGCCCCAAAGGAGCCAACCGATAGTGTTTTTCAAAGTAGCCGTAGGCATCGTGAAAAACAAAATAGCCCTTGTTTTTGGCTGGTTCTAAAATATTAACAATTTTCTTATCGTTTTGCGTCATTTTTTCATTGAATTTACGAAGGTTTACGTCCAGCTTATCTTTTTGGTCAGGATAAAGCACTACTAAACGATCGTGAATGTCTAACGCAGCCTGTTTTGCAATCTCGGGCGACAGCCAAATATGCATATTATACTCACCGTGGTGGTGATGTTCGTGATCCTCATCATGATTAGCTTCATCACCCTGTTCATGGTCATGCGCCTCTTCCTCATCCCCTTTCATCAGCAAGGGAATAATATTTGCTTGTTCTGCCAGCGCCAGACGTTTATCCTGTGGTAACGTCTTGAGTGGCTTATCTAAAAACATCTCCATATCGGGGCCTACCCAAACAAAAAGATCTGCCTGTTTAATTTTCCTCAAATCAGAAGGTTTAAGCGCATAATCATGGGGTGATGCACCATCTGGCAGCAAGACCTGAGTATCAGTCACACCATCAGCGATACCCGCGGCAATAAAGGCAAGTGGGCGAATAGAGGTCACAACATCCGCCTTTGCCGCAGTGACCAACGTTGTGCTAAGGACAGATGCCGCAACGGCGCCTAAAATAAATTGTCGGGCATTGAATTGAGATTTATGTATCATAGACGTCTTTTTCCGTGATTTTAATTTTGAAATGTTATAATATAACACAACATGAATTCTGCAAGATGTTTTTCACATGCAACCATTACTGAATTTAAATAAAATTTCCGTTTCTTTTGGCGAGAAACAGGTGCTCAAAGACGTCAGCTTTACCTTAAATAAAGGCGATATTGTCACTTTGTTAGGCCCTAATGGCGCGGGCAAATCGACAATTGTTCGGGTCGTGCTAGGACTGTTAGCGCCGACTACAGGTATCATTGAGCGAGCCGCTTCACTGTCTATTGGCTATGTTCCACAAAAATTACATTTAGACGCCACCTTACCATTAACCGTAAAGCGTTTTTTAATGCTAAAACCTGCTGTTCGTTCAGACCAACTGTTACCTGCTCTTGAACGTGTTAAAGCCGCCCATTTATTGACACAGCCAATGCAGAAACTGTCTGGTGGCGAAACACAGCGTGTGTTATTAGCACGTGCTTTATTGAATAAACCCGACCTTTTGGTTCTGGATGAACCCGCTCAAGGGGTTGATGTGAATGGGCAAGTCGCACTTTATGACTTAATTAACCAATTACGCACAGAGCTTGGTTGTGCTGTACTTATGGTGTCTCACGACCTGCATTTAGTCATGGCGAAAACGGATAAAGTATTATGTATTAATGGGCATATTTGCTGTTCAGGGACACCCGATGTTGTATCGAACCACCCTGAGTTTGTTGCGATGTTTGGCTATCGTGGCGCATCACAACTCGGCGTTTATCGCCACCATCATAACCATCAACATGATTTAGAAGGTAACGTTGTGGCTCCTCATATTCATAATAAGGAGTGCCGTCATGATTGAGTTACTGTTACCCGGTTGGATTGCGGGGATGTTATTGGCGATTGCTGCCGGCCCGTTAGGATCCTTTGTGGTATGGCGTCGCATGTCTTATTTTGGGGATACCCTTGCACACGCTTCTTTATTAGGTGTGGCATTTGGCCTATTGCTGAATATCAACCCATTCTATGCCGTAATTGCTGTCACTTTGCTGCTGTCTTTGATTTTAGTGTGGTTAGAACGACGCCCTCAGCTGGCTGTTGACACCTTATTAGGCATTATGGCTCATAGCGCCTTATCCCTCGGTCTCGTCGTTGTCAGCTTAATGGCCAATGTGCGTGTTGACCTAATGGCATACTTATTCGGGGATCTCCTTTCGGTTAATTACGAGGATATTATCACTATCTTTATTGGTGTGATTGTAGTCTGCGGCTTACTTTGCTGGCGCTGGCGGGCGCTGCTTTCCATGACGGTTAACCAAGAGCTCGCTTTTGTTGATGGTGTCAATATTCAACGCCTACGTCTGCTACTGATGTTAGTCACTGCATTGACCATTGGGATCGCAATGAAATTTGTCGGTGCGCTAATTATTACATCTTTATTAATTATCCCTGCCGCCACAGCACGCCGTTTCGCTAAAACACCAGAGCAAATGGCACTGATCGCGATTTTAATTGGTATGTTATCGGTGACAGGAGGCCTCACATTCTCCGCGTTTTACGATACGCCAGCCGGCCCTTCAGTGGTCTTAACCGCTGCAATCTTGTTTGCCTTTAGCTTATTAGTCAAAACGAAAAATTAATACCGACTGAGGCTTTTCTCTTACCGCTCAATAGGTGATACCCCATTGAGCGGTTTTATTTTATATCAACTTCACACTTTTGCTATTTTCAGTCTTAACCATCTCGTTAATTAAAATAAAAAATAAATACTTAATACTCTAATAATATTAAGTATCAAGGTATCGAAATGAATAAAACATTACTTGGGATGGTTATAATTGGGGTATCTGCAACACCAGTGATGGCCGCAGAATTTACCTGCCAACTGGAGAATAAAAAGTATGTTAGCTTGATAGTCGACCCGGGGAAAACACCACAATATCGATACGGAACTTTGGCTAAGCCAGAGATAACCTTACCGCTTAATGAAAAAGGAGCGAAAAATATTTTTGTTGGGCAAGGACATTTTATTGCTGGTGAATCTCTATATATTCGTTTTCAAAATGGCCCATACAGCTATTTGTTGTATCAAGGCGAGGGGCGCGGCTGGGCATTTAAGGGATTAGCTGTTTATAAAAATAACAAGTTAATCAATAAGAAAGAGTGCCAAAATTGGAATTCATTTGATTTATACGATATTTTAAATTATCAGATTCGTACAGATCCAGCATTAGAGTTATATGATTCCCCTTACTCATTTGATCCTAATTCAAATGAGTAAATGATCGTGTAGCATCATATTCCCCCTTTATTTTTCCTATCCGTAAAGGGGGAAATTTCTGACATTAAGCACTTAAACTTCTTTCGGAGTTAAACCAAAGTGTAGATAAGCGTGAGCTGTTGCCATCCGACCACGAGGAGTGCGCTGGATAAAACCTTGTTGGATCAAAAATGGCTCTAAAACATCTTCGATGGTTTCCCGCTCTTCACCAATAGCCGCTGCAAGGTTATCAACCCCCACAGGTCCACCCATAAATTTATCAATAATGGCGACTAACAGTTTCCGGTCAAGGTAATCAAAACCCGCGGCATCGACGTTCAACATATCGAGTGCTTGGCTAGCAATTAGCTCATTGATGCTGCCATCACCTTTGACTTGTGCGAAATCACGTACACGGCGTAATAAACGGTTAGTAATACGCGGTGTACCTCGCGAGCGCATGGCGACTTGTCTAGCCCCTTCTTCACTAATTTCTACACCCATAAACTGAGCGCTACGTTTCACAATGTATTGCAAATCATCGACATTATAGAATTCAAGGCGCTGCACAATACCAAAACGATCACGTAATGGTGAAGTTAAAGAGCCAGCCCGTGTTGTTGCCCCAATTAAAGTAAAAGGCGGTAAATCAATTTTGATCGAGCGCGCTGCTGGCCCTTCCCCTATCATAATATCAAGTTGATAATCTTCCATTGCGGGATACAAGATCTCCTCAACAACGGGAGATAAGCGGTGGATTTCATCAATAAATAACACATCATGCGGCTCTAAGTTGGTGAGCATCGCCGCTAAATCCCCTGCTTTCTCGAGTACTGGGCCGGAGGTCGTCCGTAAATTTACCCCCATTTCATTCGCGACTATCCCTGCAAGCGTGGTTTTACCTAAACCTGGGGGGCCAAAAATTAATAGATGATCAAGAGCATCACCTCGTAACTTAGCCGCCTGAATAAAGATTTCCATCTGCTCTTTAACTTGTGGCTGCCCGATATACTCATTGAGTAATTTAGGGCGGATCGCGCGATCAATCGCTTCTTCCTCATCATGGATCACTTCAGCAGAAATTAGGCGATCAGCTTCAATCATCGTTATTTTCTCTCAATCAAAGTGCTGCACGTAATGCATCACGGATCAATGACTCACAATCACTGTCTGGCTTAGCCACTTTGCTGACCATACGACTGGCTTCTTGTGGTTTATAACCTAAAGCGACCAGTGCGGTTGCCGCCTCCGCTTCAATATCAGCGCGGCTTGATACTTTGACATTGACATCCGGCAGCTTAATATCACTGTGTTGGTTAAACAGATCACCATTGAGGCCTTTAAAGCGGTCTTTCATTTCAACGACCAAGCGTTCAGCCGTTTTTTTACCAATTCCCGGTAATTTAACCAATGATGAAATCGCTTCTTGTTCGATAGCAGAAACAAACTGTTGAGCCGACATCCCTGATAATATCGCTAAAGCCAGTTTAGGCCCAACACCATTCACTTTAATCAGCTCTTTGAATAGTGCACGCTCTTGTTTGTCATTAAAACCATACAATAATTGCGCATCTTCACGCACCACAAAATGGGTAAATACAATGGCTTCTTGACCGATTTCGGGTAATTCATAAAAGCAGGTCATTGGCATATGGACTTCATAGCCAACACCTTGCAATTCTAACAAAACAATGGGGGGTTGTTTTTCTAATACAATACCGCGTAAACGACCTATCACCTTGAAGCCCTCAGTTTATTTTATTGATAGCGCTGTTTATACCATAAAAAAGGCTGGACGTATATCCAGTCACTATCTTAATCGCCCACGCGTTAACACTAAGCGAGGATCGCCAACACGAAGCAAATTCTGATTAAAATGACAATGCGTTATGGCAATCGCTAAGGCATCCGCTGCATCTGATTGAGGATTAGCAGAAAGTTTAAGTATCGATTTAACCATATGCTGTACTTGGCTTTTTTCCGCGGCGCCTGTACCGACAACGGTTTGCTTCACTTGCCGCGCAGCATATTCAAACACAGGAATATTTTGATTAACACCTGCTACAATCGCTACACCACGAGCTTGGCCCAATTTCAAGGCTGAGTCGGCGTTTTTTGCCATAAACACTTGTTCAATTGCTAATACATCGGGTTGGTATTGAGTGATAATTTCCGAGACTCCCGCATAAATACGTTGCAGACGGCTTGGTAAATCATCAACCTGAGTACGAATACAACCACTTCCTAAATAAAAAAGTTGCCTGCCTTGTTGGCGGATAACACCATAGCCCGTTACACGTGAACCGGGGTCTATACCTAAAATAATCGCCATATCAAAGCCTATTAATATCCATTATTACTTTTAATATCATCTTATCTGTATCTTTCCGCGGCGACAATACTCATGCCGTGCCTTAATAATCGTATTGATAAGCGACTATGACTAGCGAGTCTCTCTAAGCTGAGATAAAAAAGCACAGAAATAGCCTATTTCCCAATATCATTAGGCCAAAAAAACAGACAGGAAAGACAAAATGCACAAAAGCGCTAGATGGCAAACCAGTAAGCCACGCAGAGTAGATAAAGGAGCAGCTATTATTAGAGATGCGTTAGAGAAAACAGGCTGAATTCAGCCCGCTTTCTCTACGCGAGTGATAGCTGATTACAGTTGTGCTGCTACTTCGTCAGAGATATCACCGTTATGATAAACTTCCTGCACGTCGTCAGAATCTTCCAACATATCGATTAGGCGCAGTAATTTAGGTGCTGTTTCAACATCCAGCTCTGCTTTAGTTGATGGGATCATCGAAACTTCGGCCGCTTCGCTAGTAAAGCCAGCTGCATCCAGAGCATCTTTCACTTCACCAAAAGTTTCTGGTGTGGTGTAAACGTCGATAGCGCCATCGTCATAAGTTTCAACATCTTCAGCGCCCGCTTCTAATGCAGCTTCCATCAAGGCATCTTCATCAACGCCCGGTGCATAAGTGATAACGCCACGCTTAGTAAATAAGTAGGAAACTGAACCATCTGTTCCGAGGTTACCGCCTGTTTTGGTGAAAGCATGACGCACTTCAGAAACGGTACGATTACGGTTATCACTCAAACATTCAACCATCACCGCTGTGCCGCCTGGGCCATAGCCTTCATAAATGATAGTTTCCATATTATCGTTTTCATCATTCCCAACACCACGCGCAATTGCGCGGTTTAAAGTATCACGGGTCATGTTGTTCGATAATGCTTTATCCACAGCAGCACGCAAACGCGGGTTAGTAGCAGGATCACCGCCCCCTAAACGCGCCGCTGTCACCAGCTCACGGATAATTTTAGTAAAAATCTTACCGCGCTTAGCATCTTGTGCCGCTTTACGGTGTTTGGTGTTGGCCCATTTACTATGACCTGCCATGAAATATCTCCAAAAACGTCAATAAAATAATTAAATAGCAAATTCTAAAATAGCTTGACGGTTACTCCAAGATTTCGTTAATTCCGCCGCTTTCTGCGGTGGAACCCAACAAAACTCAGTATGCTCCGTCAAAAGTGGTACTTGTTCAACACGCAGTACCATTTTAAACCAGTGCTCTTTGCAATGTGTTACACCGGGAGCATAACGATGCCTGAAATGCGCAAAAATTTCAAAAGTGACTTCACGCGCCAAGTCATACAGTTGCCCCTCTTGGGGGAGGAAGCCCGTTTCTTCACGGACTTCCCGCATTGCGGTTTCAAACGCACCTTCATGATCTTCTAAGCTACCCGTTACGGATTGCCAAAAATCGGGATCATCTTTGCGCCGTAGCATAAGCACATTACCGCTGCTTTCAGCGGTAATGATCACTAACACCGACTCTGGGCGTTTAAAACTATTCATGTCGAATAAATTAGTCTTCAGCGTTTTTTGCATCAACTGAAATAGCTAATTCTGTTAGTGCATCTGGATTCGCTTGGCTTGGTGCACTAGTTAGTAAACACGCCGCAGCCGTTGTTTTAGGGAATGCAATAACATCACGAATATTATCAGTTCCCGTTAATAGCATGACTAAACGGTCGAGACCAAACGCCAAACCGGCATGTGGCGGTGTACCGTATTTTAATGCATCTAGCAAGAAGCCAAATTTCTCACGTTGTTCGTGTTCATTAATACCTAGAATATTAAACACGGTTTGTTGCATTTCGCTACGATGGATACGCACAGAGCCACCACCGACTTCATAGCCATTGATGACCATATCATAGGCATTAGCAACAGCTTCTTCTGGGTTTTTGGCCAGATCTTCCGGTGAATAGTCACGTGGTGAAGTGAATGGGTGGTGCATTGCACTTAGGCCACCTTCGCCATCCTCTTCAAACATTGGGAAATCAATCACCCAAAGTGGCTTCCAGCTATTTAAGTCTGTCAGTTCAAAATCACGACCTACTTTCAGTCGCAATGCCCCCATTGAATCGGTCACAACATTTTTTGCTCCTGCACCAAACAGCAGAATGTCACCGTCAGCGGCCTCTGTTCTTTCAAGAAGTTGGTTAATAACGTCTTCATTTAAGAACTTAGCGACAGGGCTTTGAATACCTTCTAAACCTTTTGCACGTTCGTTTACTTTCATCCATGCTAGCCCTTTGGCACCATAGATGCTAACAAATTGACCATACTCATCAATCTGTTTACGAGTCATGACAGCACCGTTAGGCACTTTCAATGCCACAACACGGCCTTTTGGATCGTTCGCTGGCCCTGAAAAAACGGCAAACTCGACATTTTTAACGATATCAGCTACATCCACTAATTCCATTGGGTTACGTAGGTCAGGTTTATCTGAACCGTAGCGACGCATTGCCTCTGCGAAGGTCATTATTGGGAAATCACCGAGATCAACACCTTTAACGTCCAACCATAATTGGCGGATCATGCGTTCCATGATTTCACGTACTTGTTCTGCCGTCATAAATGACGTTTCGACGTCGATCTGGGTAAATTCAGGCTGACGGTCTGCACGCAAGTCTTCATCACGGAAACATTTAACGATTTGATAATAGCGGTCAAAGCCAGACATCATCAGCAATTGTTTAAACAATTGTGGTGACTGTGGCAACGCATAAAATTTACCTTTATGCACACGGCTTGGCACTAAGTAGTCACGAGCACCTTCTGGCGTTGCCTTGGTCAGCATTGGCGTTTCGACATCGATAAAGCCTTCTTTGTCCATAAAGTTACGGACGAAGCTGGTAATTTTTGCGCGAGTGCGTAAGCGCTCTGACATTTCAGGGCGACGTAGGTCAAGATAGCGGTATTTTAAGCGGCGCTCTTCCGTATTAGATTGGTTGCTATCTAACGGCAGTGGCTCTGATTTATTAAAAACGTTGAGATCTTCAGCAAAGATTTCAATTTCCCCCGTCGCCATGTCTTTATTTTTTTGGTTATCTGGGCGAGCGCGGACAGTTCCTGTAATTTGTATACAGAATTCATTACGCAATTCCGAAGCTTTTTCAAAGAGGTCTTTGCGCTCAGGGTCGAAAAATACTTGCACGACACCTTCTCGGTCACGCATATCGATAAAAATCAAACCACCCAAATCACGACGGCGGTTTACCCATCCACAAAGAGTGACCTTTTGGCCTTCATGAGCAATGTTTAACTGCCCACAATAGTTAGTACGCATACAATATCCTTTTTTACTCAGCTTGTTGTGCATTTTACTTGCTGCGGAAATTTGGCATTTTGCTGAACATTCAGAATGTCAAAAAGGCAGACATTATACAGGAAATTCTGTTGCACAAACAGTTACGTATTAGCGGACACAGCTAATATTTTTGTTTTTAATCATCTTTTAATCGATTAAAAGTTAATCGAAACACGTAACGATGACTGTACATGGCTATAAACAGAATTTATGACTGTTGGTGATTTTAAGTGACTCCGCGAATTATGTACATATTGCAAGGCGGGTTTATTTAATTGCGTTATTCTGTTTCATGACCGCAACATAGACAATGGTGTTTGCGTTATCCATTATCCTTACGCGCTCGAAACAAAATGATGCTTAATTTTCAAACAAAATAGATAATTAGGTTATTCTAGCTCATCACTGCACGACGATGAATGTGATAACAAACAAAAACCTATTTAACTGCATACGAGCAAAATAATTGTTCAATTTGAATTGATTTAAGAATAATTACCTGCTGTTATTTATTATAATCATACTTATTTGAACTGCATATAAGGCCATCCGATGAAAAAAAGTCTCTTCGTTTCTTCTCTATTTCTACTGCTTGTAGGCTGCCAAACCGTGAAACCTGCTGATAACACAAAAACTTTTTATATTGATTCAACATTGGCTGATTGCGTTGGTGTTGCTCCCATGAAATGTATGAAAGTCAAACAAGCCCCAAATGCCGAGTGGGAATTTTTTTATGGCAATATCCAAGGGTTTGAATATGAACCAGGCTACCAATACACTTTGAAAGTCAAACAATTTGACGTTGCTAATCCGCCTGCTGATGCCCCAAATGTCAGATATGAGTTAGTTGAAATTATTAATAAAGCCAAATAATTCATATAAAATTTTATATTACCCATTAGTGGAGCATGATTCTGTCTACTAATGGGGAACCATACAAAACCCATTGTTTTCATTATATTTGAGTAATATTATTAACATCACATCATAGTGGCCCCAACACTTAAAACAAAGAGTTAAAGGCAATGGACAATAAAATTATCGATAAGTTAGGCTTAATTACACTTGTTGACCGCAAAGTAGCAATGGTTCGTTCTCATAATAAGACACTCTTCTATATTCCGGGCGGAAAGCGCGAACCTAACGAAAGTGATGAACAAGCCTTATGTCGAGAAATTGAAGAAGAGTTAACCTTAACCTTACATAAAGATTCTCTTCAATTTTATGATGAATTTATTGGCGCTGCTGATGGTAAACAAGATGGAACTCAGGTACGTATTCGTTGCTATTTTGCGCATTATAATGGTACCCCTCGCCCTGCCGCAGAAATTGCGGAGCTTGCTTGGTTTGATAGCCATGACCTAGCAAAATGTTCAGCCACTGCTGCGATCATTATGGCGAAATTACAACAAGATGGCCTAATTAATTAAGTTAATCACCAACAGATTACGTTGTTGTGGAGCCTTAATTTAAGGGTAAACTAATTAGACATTATACTATTAGTAAATTTTACTAATATCTATTAATATAGTGAATAGTTTTAATCAATCAGTGAATCAATTTGGTTAAGCAATGGAGTGAATAAATGGTCAGCTCTCTGTATGCTGTACTGGGCGCTTTGTTACTACTTAAACTATCGTTGAATGTTGTGAAGCTCAGAAATCAATATCGAGTATCTTATGGTGATGGGGGTTTCTATGAGCTACAAACAGCGATTCGCGCTCATGGTAACGCTATAGAGTACATCCCCATTGCTTTGATATTATTGCTTTTTATGGAGATGAACGGCGCGCAGGTTTGGATGATCCACTTATGTGGCTTAGTTTTAATCGCAGGGCGTATACTCCACTCTTATGGCCTGAAAAATCATGATATCTCTTATCGTCGCTCAGGCATGGCGGCAACCTATATTGCCATGACATTGATGGTTATCGCCAATATCTATTACCTACCTTGGATCCAAATTTTTTCCTTCAATCTTTAATTTTTATTATCAACGCGGCACTTTATTTAAGTGTCGTAAAACTTTTATTGCTGTTTTGACTGATTGATTTTCAGGTTACGCGCCTTTTCTGCTACAATCCGCAACTACTTTTGTTTTACATACACAGATCTTATGTCAAGTCAGGAATCCAACAATAAAGACAGCCTCTTTAGCGCTCCGATTGCCAACTTAGGTGATTGGCAATTCGATGAAAAAGTTGCCGAAGTCTTTCCCGATATGATCCAGCGCTCGGTGCCGGGTTATTCAAACATTATCACGATGATTGGGATGCTAGCTGGGCGCTTTGTCACCGAAAACAGCCGTGTCTATGATCTTGGTTGCTCATTGGGAGCAGCAACGCTGTCAATTCGCCGCAATATTACCGCGCAACATTGCCAAATCATTGCTGTCGATAATTCACCTGCAATGGTTGAACGTTGCCGTCGTCATATTGACGCTTACAAAGCCGCAACGCCCGTCGAGGTTATCGAAGGTGATATTCGCGATATCCCTATTGAAAATGCATCGATGGTGGTACTCAATTTTACGTTGCAGTTCCTTAATCCTAATGACCGCCAACAGCTATTAACTAAAATTTATCAAGGCCTCAAACCCGGCGGTATCCTTGTGCTGTCAGAAAAATTCAATTTTGAAGACAAAGAGATTGGTGAATTGTTATTCAATATGCATCATGATTTTAAACGTGCAAATGGTTATAGCGAATTAGAAATCAGCCAGAAACGCAGCATGTTAGAAAATGTTATGCTGACCGACTCTGTTGAAACACATAAGTTACGGTTAAAACAAGCCGGCTTTACGCATTGTGAAGTATGGTTCCAATGCTTTAACTTTGGCTCCTTATTAGCACTTAAAGAGGCACAGTTATGATTGATTTCGGGCGCTTTTATCAGCAAATTGCAACAGGCCCTTTAAGTCATTGGCTTGAAACATTACCCGCTCAACTTAGCGAGTGGAAAAACTCGCAATTACACGGTGGATTCAAATCATGGGAAAAAATGTTAGAAAATTTACCCATCATGACCCCCACCCAACTCGATTTAAAAAATAGCGTAACTGCGATACGTGACCCTGAATTATCCGCAGGGGAAACTCGCCGTCTTAATAGTATTCTTGAGCAATTAAAACCCTGGCGTAAAGGCCCTTTCTCTCTATACGGCATCAATATCGATACGGAATGGCGCTCTGATTGGAAATGGGATCGGGTTTTACCTCACATCTCCCCTTTAAAGGATAAAATGATCCTTGATGTGGGTTGTGGTAGTGGTTACCACATGTGGCGCATGTTAGGCGAAGGCGCCTCATTTGTCGTCGGGATTGATCCTACACAGCTGTTTCTTTGCCAATTTGAAGCGGTTAGGAAATTACTGGGCGATGACCAACGCGCTCATTTATTACCATTAGGCATCGAACAGCTCCCCGCACTTAATGCCTTTGATAGCGTATTTTCAATGGGAGTACTCTATCATCGTCGTTCTCCTCTTGACCACTTATGGCAGCTAAAAAATCAATTAGTCAGTGAAGGCGAGCTAATTTTAGAAAGCTTGGTTGTTGAAGGGGATGAGTTCCAGTGCTTAGTACCCGGTGACCGTTATGCACAAATGCGTAACGTTTACTTTATTCCATCGGCTAAAATGCTTAAAGTTTGGTTAGAAAAATGTGGTTTTGTCGATGTGCGGATCGTTGACCAAGCCGTCACCACAGTTGAAGAGCAGCGCCGTACTGAGTGGATGAAAACGGATTCATTAGCAGAATTTCTAGACCCTAATGACTCAACAAAAACCATCGAAGGTTACCCTGCTCCATTACGCGCTATCCTCGTTGCACGTAAACCCTAAAATCATCGAATAAGGGTGACTTGTTTCACTCTTATTCTTTTCTCAATTTATTCTCCGTATTTTTAAATCTGTAGTTGCCCAAATAGTAATATTACATTTATCAAACCCTGCAAACATTTTATCTCTCAATATTTATTGATATAATATACTTATACAAAAATTAAATAGCGGTTAGCCTTTATTAATGACAGACTCATTTGGATACGATCATGAAACTGCCCCATTTTTTTATTTTTCCTCTCTCTTTTCTCTTATTCGCTTGCTCCCCCCCAGAAAATAAAATTCATACTGCAATAAAAAAAGAGATTGCCACACATTATCCTGATCCTGACTCAATACAATATAAAGATATTGTTGTTCATAGGAATGCCGATGAAGCCATCGTTTGTGGTGAGTTTAATGCAAAGAATAATCAAAATGAATTTATGGGGTTTAGGCCATTTATTAGTGAAGTCTATATCGGTGACGATATCGTAATTAACTCTGTTCGTGTTGGCAATCGCATCCGTAAAGACAGCTTTCCTGCCTTAGTTTGTGAGCACGGCGGTTATGAGGGTGGTATTAAAGCGCAGAACCTTCAAAATAAAGCGTTTATAGATAATATGAATGGGTTAGCTCAAATCGAAAACTATATTAACGATTCATCAGTCGGTAATCGAGTGAGAGCTCATCTCATTAATAGAGCAAAAGAGATTTACGACAATGAATTAAGCCCTGAAACACTCAAGGTCGTTGACTCAACAGAAGGACGTTTGGTTACTGTTGTTGCCTATAAAAAAGGTGATGATGTCTATTTTGCTTCCATACTGAATCAAAAGATCTATGAGTTAGAGCCTATAAAAAATTCCGTCGTAAAATATATCCATGGGGCTGAAAAAGATAAGAACCTCGTTGTATTAGGAAATTATACGACTGAAGATAACGGTGAAAAACCCTCAAAGCTGCTACCATTGGCAATTGAGATCCTAGAAAATGGTGTTTCTTATGCAAACGCTGTTTTTCCAGCCAAATCCTAGTTCAAGGTAATTTTATTGGGCACGTTATTATCTTATTTTCTATAACGGCCCAATCAATTTACGTGTATTTATGGATAAAGAAGATTATCTTATACGCGGTTTCTTATGCCTTATTACCTCGAGAAAAACAGCATATAACTGTTCTCTTTAAAGCGCGAAACTATTCCCCTTTTTAATATCTTATCGATATTGCCTTATCATTTAATTCTTATTTAGCATGATCTCTAAAATGACTTTGAATACTGTTTTATGGGTAAAAGGCTATATTGAACGATTTATTACTTACTATCTCTTTTCTGTATTGATTACATGACCCAAAATAAAAAGAGAGATAAAACTCTCCCTTTTTATTAATTATTATTGAATAATTTCGTTTTTATGCTGAAATCTTTTCAGTGATCGAAATAAAATCTTTCATCGCTTCAACGGTTGGCCCATCAACGCAGTAATGAGTAAATTCATCATTTTCACTGTTTGATGCCATCGT
Organism: Providencia sp. PROV261; assembly: GCF_028477945.1. Taxonomy (NCBI): domain Bacteria; kingdom Pseudomonadati; phylum Pseudomonadota; class Gammaproteobacteria; order Enterobacterales; family Morganellaceae; genus Providencia; species Providencia sp. PROV261. Next base: position 206,786 of record NZ_JAMPMC010000013.1, read on the forward strand.
CACCCCTGCTTTACGATAACTCATACTTGACGGAACTGATTTCCCCGCCGAACTGTGTAATTCTACCAGCCCTATTTCCATAAACTTACTTAAATTAGCCAGCCGAACCCCTGCACCAGCCATAATCACTGGGCCGTTAATTTCAATACTTTTTTCGTTTAACTCTTTAAGTAACGGTAATCCCAACTCTGCATTCTGCTGCTGCCCCGATGTAAGAATACGAGCAACCCCTAAACTTTTTAGTTGTTCAAAGGCTAATAAGGGATTCACGCACATATCGAATGCGCGGTGAAACGTGATATTCATTCCCGTTGCTATTTCCATCAATACCGCCATGCGGTCGATATCGATACGCCCTTCGGTATCGAGGATTCCGATAACTGCCCCAGGGAAGCCCATCTCTTTCACCATCCGCAGATCTTCACAGATTACTTCAAATTCATTCGTGTTATAGCAAAAATCGCCTCCGCGCGGACGAATAATAGGATGAACGGGGATATGAAGTTTTTCGCTTGCTAATTTTAGATAGCCATAACTTGGTGTCAGGCCGCCATCTGCTGCACCGGAGCATAATTCAATACGATCAGCGCCGTATTCTTGTGCAACTTGTGCACATTCGATACCGAAACAGCAAATTTCCAATTTTGCCATGACCACCTCCAAAACGTAGGATTAAAGCGTTGCTTTAACATCTAATTAATAACTTAAAGGAACTTGTTAATCGTTAACATTCGATTAATGATGCCACTAATTTTTGAACGTTACCGGATTAACATCACACCATTAACAGTTTTTTACGAATTGTTCGTAATAACGTTAATTACATCACTTATTTTTCGCTTTCAATAATCTGTTTCAGCGCGTAAGGGTGATATTTCAAAGTAATTATCCCATTTGTCACTGCTAATGTCGGATTAGGCAATCTTTCTAACTGCCCTTTCGGTTGACTCATTTTCAAGCTGTAGCCTTCTGGAAGCGGATGTGGCAGTAATGCCAATGCACTCTGCTCTAGCTGTTCTGGGGCGACATTAATGACCATCTCAACGTGCTCCCATGTCTCTTGTGGGTACATTTTTCCTTTTGGAAAAGGCAATTCGACCACATAAACCTGTTGAGATGCGATTATTAATGGTTTGTTCAACTCGAATAAACAGATCGGACGCCCGTTAATTTCATTTTCAGACAGTAACTGACCACATTGGTGGAGGCCTTTCCGCCAGCGCTCTGCTGTTTCATTATGATGACAACGGACAGAAACATGGTCTATCAGGTGATCGTTTAAGGATAAAGCTAATACTTTAGCCATTTGCGTTAATTTTTGCTCAAACTCAGGCAACGTGTTCCATAGATCTTGCAGTTCAGGCACATTGGCAAATTCAGTCATTCAACACACTCTTTTCTAAACACCGTTTATCTCTTCGCATTCGCGATATACTCTCAATTTTTCGTCTGTTGTGTTATCAACGCTATTGAAATATGACAGCTATACCGTGAATAAAACTGCCAGACTGTAGCACGACTCCCTTAAAATATGGTATAAAACCTGCCGAATTTTCTCTTCTTTCTTTTAGTTCTACGCATGTGATGGCACAATGCGATAACTATGGTTCGTTATTTAAGGTAATCCGGTGAATATTCAGGCTATTCTTTCAGATAAAATCAGTGCTGCAATGCAGGCAGCGGGAGCTCCAGAAGGCAGTGATGCCCTTGTGCGTCAATCAGCGAAAGCGCAGTTTGGTGACTATCAAGCCAACGGTGTAATGGGCGCTGCTAAAAAAATGGGCATCAATCCCCGACAACTGGCCGAGCAGATTGTCAGCCATTTAGATCTTGAAGGTATTGCAAGCAAGGTAGAAATCGCAGGGCCGGGTTTTATCAATATTTTCCTTGAGCCAAGCTGGCTCACCACACAAGTGGAACAAGCATTAACCTGTGATCGCCTTGGCCTATCCCCTGTTAAATCAGAAACTATCGTCATCGACTATTCCGCGCCAAACGTGGCCAAGCAGATGCACGTAGGCCATTTGCGTTCGACAATTATCGGTGATGCTGCCGCACGTACTTTAGAGTTTTTAGGGCATAAAGTGATCCGTGCTAACCATGTTGGTGACTGGGGTACGCAATTTGGTATGCTGATCGCTTACCTCGAAAAAATGCAAAATGAAAATGCAAGTGACATGGCATTGGCAGATCTCGAGGAGTTTTACCGCGAAGCAAAACAACACTATGACAGCGATGAAGTATTCGCTGAGCGCGCAAGAGGTTACGTGGTTAAATTGCAATCAGGTGATGAGTACTGCCGTAAAATGTGGCGTAAACTGGTTGATATCACCATGCAGCAAAACCAAGAAACCTATCGTCGCTTGAACGTGACGTTAACTGAAGATGACGTCATGGGCGAAAGTTTATATAACGATATGCTGCCTGGGATTGTCGCTGACTTGAAAGCCAAAGGGCTCGCAGTAGAAAGCGAAGGTGCTACTGTCGTTTATCTTGACGAATTTAAAACTAAAGAAGGCGAGCCTATGGGCGTTATTGTCCAGAAAAAAGATGGCGGCTTCTTATATACGACAACAGATATCGCTTGTGCAAAATATCGTCATGAAGTACTGCATGCTGACCGTGCACTTTACTATATTGATTCACGTCAGCACCAACACTTGATGCAGGCATGGACAATCGTACGTAAAGCCGGTTATATCCCAGAATCAATGTCTCTCGAACATCACATGTTTGGTATGATGCTCGGTAAAGATGGCAAGCCTTTTAAAACTCGCTCAGGCGGTACTGTTCGCCTCTCTGACTTATTAGATGAAGCGATTGAACGTGCGCAAGTACTCATCCGCAGCAAAAACCCCGATATGCCAGAAGATGAGTTAAACAACGTTGCAAATGTTGTCGGTATTGGTTCAGTGAAATATGCAGACTTATCAAAAAGCCGTACAACGGATTATATTTTTGATTGGGATAACATGTTAGCTTTCGAAGGTAATACCGCACCGTATATGCAATATGCTTATACGCGTGTCGCCTCAATCTTCAAAAAAGCAAACGTGACACAAGCGGATCTCACACTGCCTATCGTGTTACAAGACCCACGTGAAATTGCACTTGCTACACGTTTGATGCAATTTGAAGAAACCATCTTGATGGTCGCACGTGATGGTACGCCACATGTTATGTGCGCTTACCTTTATGATTTAGCCGGCCTGTTCTCAAGCTTCTATGAACACTGTCCTATTTTAAGCGCCGAAGATGAAGCTCAGCGCCAAAGCCGCTTAAAATTAGCGCTATTGACCCAGAAGACATTAAAAGCTGGGCTGGATACTTTAGGGATCGATACCGTCGAACGTATGTAAGCTGATATCTAAGTGTCATATTGATAATAAACCCTATGCTGTGCATAGGGTTTATTGTTTCTGTCGACTCAATTTCAGGAAATTTTTTTCGTGCTCTTTAGACCGCCTTATTTCAATATGAGCGTTAGAGCTGAGAGACGAAATAGCATGCCCCTCCAATACCGTAATAAAAAGCGGCCTCATTATATGAATCAGCGATATTATTTATTAGACGAAAGCCCCTCTCTTTAAAATTTTCACGAAGCTTCTTACCAGCTGTTATGACGTTTTTTACAGCAAATGTTAGTAATTATTTTTCTCTGGTTAAATGTATCATTATAGTCAGGCAAAGATGCCGATACTGTTTTGACACATTTAACCTTAAATTCATTTCTTGAAAATGAAATTATCATATAGAAGTATTAAACCAATCAATACCAGCGCTATCCCCGATATATAGTTAAGTGCAATGGTCATTTTTTTATTACGTTGAGACATACGAGCCAATAATCCCCCTGTTAATCCTGCTGTTATATTGATCGGCAAAGCCGTGGCAAGGTGGCATGTATCGCTACCCCATGGGGAAAGGCCAAGACTCGACGTACATGATCTTCCAATGAATGGATTATTACAGGACTATTTGACTAATAATCCAGCTCAAATGGCCCTGTCATTACTGACAAAATTTTAACAACCTGTTAAATACTGCGGGTGGCATAAGGCGCTACTTAAGCGCTTTGTGTATGCCTAATACTATTGCCAAGCAAATGGGTAGTGAGAAAATTGCTACAATAAGAATTTCTGAACGCCCCAATGGGGCGTTTCAGTTATTTATTGTGGCTTAAATACTCTGCTTTTTAAAATCTCTTGGGCGGAAACCTAAAGCGAATAGCGCGGCGAAATAGCTCCCAGCACCAATAATCACCACAAAAATTAAGCGCAATAAACGCATGGCCATATTGCCTTCTTGCCATTCTGGCATAAAGTGCAATACACCAAACAGAACCGCTGACATCACGATAAGGGCAATGACGAGTTTAAAAATAAAACCTCGCCAACCGGCAAGTGGTTTGAAAATTTCTTGCTTGCGTAATTGCCAATAAAGGACACCCGCGTTAAAACACGCTGCTAAACCAATCGACAGTGCTAATCCGGCATGCTTCATTGGCCCAATAAATGCTAAGTTCATTAACTGAGTTAGAATTAATGTGACAATAGCGATTTTAACTGGTGTTTTAATGTCCTGACGTGAATAGAACCCTGGCGCCAAAATTTTCACTAGGATCATCCCTGTCAGCCCTACACAATAGGCCATTAATGCGTATTGCGTCATCAATGAGTCATGAGCTGTAAACTTATCATACTGGAACAGCGATACGGTAAGCGCTTCCGAAAGGATCGCTAAACCAATCGCGCAAGGCAAGGCGAGCAATAAACAGAGGCGTAAGCCCCAATCCATTAAATGACGATATTCTTGATGGTTACCACTAGTAAAACTTTTCGATAGCGAAGGTAACAAAATGGTTCCTAATGCAACACCCAGCACCCCTGATGGCAACTCCATCAACCTATCCGCATAATACATCCAAGACACTGAGCCAGATTGCAGAAATGATGCGAAAATAGTATTGATAATCAACGAAATTTGGCTAACAGATACCCCAATAATGGCAGGTCCCATCATTTTCATTACTCGCCAAACACCACTATCGCGAAAAGAGATCCGTGGCAGAACTAACATGCCAATCTTTTTCAAATGCGGGAGTTGATACACCAGTTGCAAAATTCCCCCCACAATCACGGCCCAAGCTAATGACATTACGGGGGGATCAAAGTAAGGCGCCGCAAATGCTGCAAAGAAAATCATACTCACATTCAACAACGTTGGCGCAAACGCAGGAACCGAAAAACGATTCCATGTATTTAAAATTGCACCAGCTAACGACGCGAGTGAGATTAAAAAGATATAAGGAAAGGTGACCCGCAGTAGGTCTGTGGTTAATGCAAACTTATCGGCATCGGTAGCAAAGCCCGGTGCCGTCACATAGATAATCCAAGGGGCGGCAATCATACCGATCACGGTGACAATCGCTAGTGCGAGGGTAAGCATCCCCGAAATATACGCCACAAAAGTACGAGTTGCTTCATCGCCTTGTTGGTTTTTATATTCCGCCAGTATTGGCACGAATGCTTGTGAGAACGCCCCTTCTGCAAAAATACGGCGTAATAAATTAGGTAATTTGAAGGCGACAAAAAAGGCGTCCGCGGCTGCCCCTGCACCAAATACCCGAGCGATAATTGCGTCACGGATAAATCCAAGAACCCGAGACATCATAGTCATAGAGCTTATCGCTGCTAATGATTTTAATAAATTCATGATAGGTAGACTAAAAGAAAACAATTATGCCAGTTTATCAGCGTGGAGCATGACTGACTATGATTGGATGATAAAATCAGAGGTTACTTGCCCGAGTCCGAGAGCAGCAAGCTGATAATTTTGATACGCTGCACTCGAATTATTAGGCGTATACCGTTAATTAGGGTTTCACCGGTTTCCAATTTGCATCGGTTAACGCCGTAAGTACATGGTCACGCCACTGGCCGTCAATCTGCAAATATTGTTTGGCATACCCTTCTCGCTCAAAACCGAGACGAGCCAAAAGGTTACCGCTACGCAAATTGTGTGGCATGTAATTAGCCATAATGCGGTGCATCCCTTGATGTTTTTGCATATAACGGATAGCTTGTGAAAGGGCTTCATACATCAACCCTTGCCCCTGCCACTTTTCACCTAATGAGTAGCCTAGATAGCACGCATGAAAAGCACCACGCAATACATTACTGAAATTCGCCACACCCATCACTTCATTTTCTTGACTGTCTAAGAGTAAAAAATGATAGGCGTTTCCCTGACGATGCAGCTCGGTCATTAAATGTAGGCGACTATTCCAGCTTGATGGATTGAAATGTGAACTGTCTCGGGTTGGCTCCCAAGGTTTCAAAAATTCTCTGTTTTCGCTGTAGTAATCTGCTAATCGATAGCCGTCACGCTCATATGCTAACCGTACAACCATCCTTTCTGTCACAAGACGCACTTTTGGTTCATTTGTCCGATAACCAAACATCGTTAACCCTTTTAAAAATTAAATCGCCAGAAATGGCATAAGGATAAAAACACATTATCAATAACCATTAGGTATAACGATAAAAAAATATCATCTTCCCCTTTCTATTCTACTGATATTATTGATGAGAAACATTAAGAATCCTTCCCTCTTTATTATTTTTTACGATGGTGTGTCATGGCGCAGGTGTCACAGGCAAGAAGTCTAGGTAAATATTTTTTACTCCTAGACAACATGCTGGTTGTTCTCGGTTTTTTTGTAGTGTTTCCATTGATCTCTATTCGCTTTGTTGACCAGCTAGGTTGGGCCGCCGTCATTGTTGGCTTTGCTTTAGGTCTGAGACAATTTGTTCAGCAAGGACTTGGGATCTTTGGTGGTGCTATTGCAGACCGCTTTGGCGCTAAGCCAATGATAGTCATAGGGATGCTATTGCGAGCCTGTGGCTTTGTGCTCATGGCAATTGCCAATGACCCTTGGGTGTTGTGGCTCTCCTGTGTCTTGTCAGCATTAGGTGGAACACTATTTGATCCTCCAAGAACCGCATTAGTTATTAAGCTAACAAGGCCTTATGAGCGTGGACGCTTTTATTCTCTGCTGCTCATGCAAGACAGCGCGGGCGCCGTTATTGGTGCACTGATTGGTAGTTGGTTACTGCAATACGATTTCCATTATGTCTGTTGGGCTGGCGCGGCCGTCTTTGTACTTGCCGCTATTTGTAATGCTTGGCTACTCCCGGCCTACCGTATTTCAACGGTAAGAACACCAATCAAAGAAGGTATGAGCCGAGTACTCAAAGATACCCGTTTTGTGACCTATGTGGTCACGTTAGCTGGTTATTTTATGCTCTCTGTACAGGTTATGCTGATGTTCCCTATTGTTGTGAATGAAATCGCAGGCACGCCAACCGCAGTGAAATGGATGTATGCCATTGAAGCCGTTATTTCATTAACGTTACTTTATCCCATCGCCCGTTGGAGTGAAAAATATTTTCGCCTTGAGCAGCGTTTAATGGCTGGATTGTTTTTAATGAGTTTAAGCATGTTTCCTATCGGTATGACGAGCTCTTTACCTGTTTTATTTGGATTAATATGCTTATTTTATTTAGGCACTGTAACCGCCGATCCTGCACGAGAAACATTAAGTGCTTCACTGGCAGATCCACGTGCACGCGGTAGTTATATGGGGTTTAGCCGCTTAGGATTAGCTTTAGGAGGTGCTGTTGGCTACACTGGTGGAGGTTGGATGTACGATATTGGTCACCAATGGGATCTGCCACAATTACCGTGGTTTTTATTAGGTGTAATTGGTTTCATCACTCTTTGGGCACTGCATAAACAATTTAACCGTAAGAAAATTGAATCTGCCATGTTAAGTGGTTAATAACGGAGATATTTAGACTCTACACGCCCATAAATTTAAACTTTAACTAACAAAAATGTGGGTAAAAGGCCAATTAACCATAATTATAGGATAAGATAGTCAAGTTACTGTAAAAGGAGTGTTTATGAAACAATTTATATTGGCGGCTCTGATTGGCTGTTTGACTTTACTCACTGGCTGTAGCCAACTTACTGAATTTTCGATTAGCGAAAATACGGTTAATCAGTATCTTGCAAATAAAGTTAAATATAACAATAAAGTTGGTATTTCTGGCGTCGCGGATGCAGACATCCAATTAACCAACTTGAAATCAGAAATTGGTCGCAGTGAGCCGGGGAAAATCGCCTTAACGGGGGATGCCGCAGTCAACTTAGATACTTTATTAGGTAAAGCCGAGGCCAAAATAGCGCTTACCCTAACGGCTCGCCCTTATTTTGACGCTCAAGCAGGCGCCATTTACTTAAAAGAGCTGAACATCAGCCAATACACTGTCACTCCTGAGAGTATGGATACCGCTATTGCTGCCGTGATCCCATACCTCAACAGTTCATTAGAAACCTTTTTTGAGACACAACCGGTTTATGTGTTGAATCCAGAAAATAGTGCAGCTGAGGCAACGGCTAAAAAATTAGCAAAAGGGCTTGAAATCAAACCAGGCAAGCTCGTTATTCCTTTAGTTGACTAACATCCATAAAAATTTTCGATTGAAAACAGCACAAAAGGCAACGTTTTTAGACGTTGCCTTTTCTTTATCTACCTATATACGCGTTTATCAAAATGCTACGCGTTATACTTAATACCAATACAAAAACCTCTTAAGTGGCTTACCTCGTTTTTCTGATAGCCAATTTACATTGACAAGGTTCGCTTAGAGGCGGATTTTATTACACCAAAAGTGACGCTGTCACTCTGACTCTAATTCATCACGTAATGCAATCACTGCATCACGCGCAATTTGCGCCAGCGTACGATAAAATGCCGTTGTCGCATGAGCTTCCATTTTGCCTAGAAATGCACCATACCAACTCAATATAAAGCTATCAAATAGCTCAATTTGCGCCGCTGTTTCATCTTCTGCCGCTTGATCCTCAAGCCAAGATGCCGCCAATAAGAGCGCACCAAAGGCATCGGTTCTCGCGTTTGTCAGAGCCATCCCCCTCTCAACAAGAAATTCACGGATTTCCGCTTCCGCGATTTCATCATCATAATCATGGGCAAACACCGAAACCGCAGGTGTTTCTCCACCAAATAACGTTTGATAGTCGGCGGTAATCGCTGCCATATCAACCGATTTTGCCATGCGCGCCCAATACTCATCTTGCTCCAATGGCCAAGATGCCTTTAATTTATCTTGGGCTATCATATCCAGTAATGGCTTTACCACACTATCATCGGGGGAGCGCTGAAAGAGTGTTCCCAAAATACGGCAGACGATCGAAAATTCGTTCATGTCAGGTTCCTGTTTTCGCATTATACGGTGGCTTATCACCAGCATACTCTAAGTCATTTGAGGCGCAGCAAGGATAAGAAATGATGGCATGAAGAATATAAAGCAGTGCCATCAACCAAGCTGCAACCTGAAATAAAATAAGTATACCTTAATAACCGCGTTGCATATCAACAATCCCGACAGGTGTTTGCCCATTTTCAATGCGTTGAATATTGCTGCTGATCATGTCCATCGCTTCTTGCGGTAGTGTAATCGCGGCAATATGGGGTGTAATCGCAACGCGCGGGTGTGTCCAAAAAGGATGCATTTGTGGTAAAGGTTCACTGGCAAATACGTCCAAAGAGGCACCTGCAACTTGCCCCGACTCTAATGCTGCCAATAAGTCTTGTTCAATAAGATGCGAGCCACGAGCAAGGTTAATAATAAAGGCATTTTTTTGTAACTGACTAAATAAGCTTTGATTCAAAATTCCGACTGTTTGGGGGGTACTTGGCAATAAATTAATAATCACCCGTGTACCTTGCAGAAACGCCCCTAACTGTTCTTGTCCATAATAGCTCTTTACGTTGTTGAGCTGTTTTGCGCTTCGGCTCCACGTTCTCACATGAAAACCAAATTCCACGAGCCTTTTAGCCACCGCTTGCCCCAATGCGCCAGCCCCCATTACCCCGACGACAAACTCATCATGGCGATAGGCTGGCAACGGTTTCCATTGACGTTGCGATTGAAATTGGCGGTATTCATCCATTCGACGAAAGTAATAGAGGACTTTCGCCATCGCATACTCTTCCATTTGTAATGCCATGCCCGTGTCTTCTAAGCGCATTAAAGGCACGCCAGCAGGTAATGTTCCTGGGTTCTCATGCTCTTGCTTCAAAATGGCGTCAACACCCGCCCCCAACGCAAATATACCTTTCAGATCTTTTCGCCCTGCTAGACATTCATAAGGAGGGAGCCAAACCATAGCATAATCGGCACTTTGTTTATCGCCCCTAACCCATTGACGAATATTGGCTTGTGGAAGTCTAGCTTTCATGCCGTCGATCCACTCATTAGCATCAAAAAATGGATGATAAAATAGAATATTCATGACAACTCCTCTTATGTTTACAACAGAGTGTGCCGAAAATGTCTCATTTTCAAGCGAATACAACGGTTGATGAATGTTATGATGAGCATTTTGTTAAGCCGCTAACGAATTTTATAATTAATACTTGAAGTTTAAGTCGATCACAGATTCACCATTCAAGATTAGATAATAACCAAATTGTTTTATATTTAACTAAACAAGCAGTAAAACTGTAAAAAGCGCAAATAGGGAGTTGACGCAAGCCCGGCTTTTCCCTATAGTAGCGCCCCGTTGCAACACAAGTTATATCGTTTGTTAGCAACCTGCATTTAAAAATACGGTGAGGTGTCCGAGAGGCTGAAGGAGCACGCCTGGAAAGTGTGTATACGGCAACGTATCGAGGGTTCGAATCCCTCCCTCACCGCCATTTTTAATCAAATCAATGCCCTCTTATGTTATTCCTGCTCTTCGGTTAATTTTCCTATCTGTTTATGTTGTGGTGATTGTGTTTGCGATTGATATTCGCGACTGATCTCTTCCCATAATTGTGCATTTTCAACGCCCGCGACTTTCGGGTCGAAAACCGGATCGATTCCCAATTTTTCTTGGCGTTCATAGTCACGTAGTGCGCGAAGTGCTGGTTTAGATAAAAAGACTATCGCGATTAAGTTAAGATAACTCATACTACCAAACCCAATATCACCAAGGCTCCACATCATGCTAACGGACTGCACACTCCCCATAAACAGAATAAGCAAAAAGACCATTTTTAGGACCAACTTGAGAATGGGGTATTTGAGTTGACGGTCTAGATAAACAATGGTTGTCTCTGCGATATAGTAATATGCCATCAAGGTGGTAAATGCGAATAAAAACACGGCAATTGAGACAAAACCAGAGCCCGTTGATTCAAATACTGTTGAGACGGCCATTTGTGTCCACGCAGTTCCTGCAGCCACTCCCGGGACATGTTCAATCAGCGCCGTTGCTCCTCCATCGGGAAAAACATTGTACATATTGGTGACTAGGATCATGAGCCCTGAAGCCGTGCACACCACAAGAGTATCAATATAGATTGAGAACGCTTGAATCAACCCCTGCTTCGCCGGATGACTCACTTCAGCCGCCGCCGAACTAAACGTGGCCTCCCCCGCACCCGCGACATTAGAAAATACAGCGCGTCGAACACCCCACGAAACCGCGGTACCGACGATGCCACCAAAAACGGCATCCATCCCTAAAGCGCTCCGAAAGATTAGGCTAAACATGGCAGGTACTTTGTCATAATGGCTACCTAAAATTATCACCATCATGACAATATAAGCGACCGCCATCAGAGGAACGATTTTATCGGCAGCACTGGCAATACGCTTAACACCGCCGAAAATCAACCACGCCATCAATAAGGTAATAATCACACCTGTAACGATAGGCGGAATGTTGAAAGACGTTTGGAAAGAGTCAGCAATGGTATTCGCTTGGATCCCCGGCACTAACACACCGTAAGATAGACAGATCACAGCAGCGACAATAATCGCAAATGGCTTTAGTTTTAACCCTTTTTCGATATAGTAAGGCGAGCCACCTCGGTATTGCCCATCGGAGCGTTGCTTATAGATCTGAGCGAGTGTCGATTCAATAAATGCACTAGCACCACCTAAAAGCCCCATCACTACCATCCAAAATATCGCCCCTGGCCCGCCCGCCGCAATGGCAGTAGCCACACCAGCAATATTACCTACACCTACCCGCCCTGATAGCGCAAGACAAAAAGCTTGGAATGAAGATATGCCCTCTTTTGATGATTTATTTTCTTTGAGCAAACAGACCATTTTAATCAAATAGCGAAACTGAACACCGCGTGTAGCTAATGTAAAATAGAGCCCGACACCGAGCGATAAAATCACTAATGCGTTGCCCCAAATGTATCCAACGAGTGTGTTAACGATGGCTTCCATATGAGTACTCCTTCGTTATTGTCATTATGTATTTGTAGGGATAAAAAAACCTGAACTTAACGCTGTTCAGGTTGTGAATAAATTAATGATTAATCATCCAAATGACTTTTGTTTGAGTATATTGTTCGAAAGCTTCTAATCCGTTATCTTTGCCGCCAAAGCCTGACTGCTTAAAGCCACCAAAAGGCGTCGTGATATTACCTTCACTAAATCCATTCACCGACACTGTGCCTGCATTAATTTGCCGAGCAACTTTCATCACTCGATGAATATTTTGACTATAGAATGAGGCCGCTAACCCATAGTGAGTATTATTAGCGAGGGCAATCGCTTCTTCTTCTGTTGCGAACGTTGACACGGCAAGTAAGGGTCCAAAAACCTCATTTTGGAATAATGACATCTCTGGAGTGACGTTATCGAATATTGTCGGCTCAATGTACCAACCACTGCCCATTTCACTGTGGATTTTTCCACCTGCAACAATGTTTGCGCCCTGTTTCACAGAAAGATCAATAAATGACTTCACTTTCTCAAAGTGAGCTTTTTCAACCATTGGCCCAATGGAGACAGTTTCATCCATGGGATCACCAACTTTCCACTCAGCTAATGCTGCAACGAGTTTATCTAATAGCTTTTGACGGATACTTTCATGAACAATTAGGCGAGAGCCGCAACTGCAATTTTCACTCATATTCCAGAAAGCGGCTGATAGAATATGAGGCACAGCAGCATCAAGATCGGCATCTTCAAAGACCACTTGCGGGCTTTTCCCACCACACTCCAACACGATCTCTTTTAAGTTACTTTCAGCAGAGTATTTAAGGAATAACCGCCCCACCTCAGTCGAACCGGTAAAAGAGACAATATCGATATCCCTATGTCGACCTATCGCCTCACCCACTTTTTCCCCTAATCCGCAAATTAAGCTCAGAGCACCTTTTGGCACCCCAGCTTCATAAGCCAATTCAACCATTCGGTAAGCACTCAATGAGGTCAGCTCCGCGGGCTTTACAATCACTGAGTTCCCCGCAGCTAACGCTGGAGCAACTTTCCATGCAAACATTTGTGCGGGGAAATTCCACGGTAAAACAGCCCCCACAACACCTATTGGCTCATGTACAATCAACCCCAACGCCTGATGACCTGTCGGCGCAACTTTTCCAAACATTTTGTCCAGTGCTTCGGCATACCAATAAAAAGTTTCAATGGTCGCTGGCATATCTGTATTTAAGCATTCTGTGATTGGCTTACCCGCATCAACACAATCTAATGCAGCAAGCTCTTCCTGATGTAACTCAATCAACTGTGCCCAACGCAGCATGACTTGTTTGCGCTCTTGCGGCGACAAACCTTGCCAACAGCCATCACTAAAGGTTTTTCTTGCCACTGAAACTGCGGCATCGACATCTTGAGCATCACCATCGGCAATAAATCCAATAATGCTGTCATCAATAGGCGTTCTGGTTTCTAATTTTTCATTGCTCCCTTGGTAGTTTTCTATCAAGTTACCCGCCCACAATAAACCTGAACGAGCTCGCTCAAATACTGCTTCTTTGGTCACTTTCATGGCGTTTTTCCTTATTTTATCAAGGCGAGAAATTCACGTTGTTGTTGCGGTGAAATATTGGAAAGTGGCATTCTAACTGGCCCAACATCGACAGTACCCTTGATACAACCCGCTTTGGCTTTTTGGTTATAATCCCCAGATTCCATCGAATAAATTGCAGGATAAATTTCTGACATGATCCGTTTCGCCGTAGACCAATCCCCTTGCTGTGCGGCCTGATAAATTGCCACTTGCTCTGCTGGGAATACATTTCCAGCCCCCGCAATCCAACTTTTCGCGCCCCAAAAAAAGAAATCGACAGGCTGATCATCACAGCCACAAATCACCTCAAAATTGTCGAATTGAGTTTGTAATAAACGTAGCGCTCGGCTGAAATCACCACTACTTTCTTTAATCGCAACAATATTTTTCACCTTAGATAGGTGTATGACAGTGTCGTATTCGATTTCGATCCCAATACGCGCAGGGAAGTTATACATGATGATGGGTAATGGTGTTGCTGAAGCAACCTGCTCATAATGCGCAATTACCCCTTGCTGATCCGGTAAACTGTATGGTGGCGGTGCTAACATCAAGCCTTCATAACCTAATGAAACCGCTTGCTCTGCACGCTTAATCGCCCCTTCTGTCGATAGGTCATTAATCCCTGCAATCAAGGTAACTCGCCCTTTGGCGACTTTACTCACGGTAGTCAGCACCACTTCACGCTCTTTCTCGTTTAATGCGTAATACTCCCCAGTCGTGCCACACACAACAAGTCCTGATACACCTTGTTCAATTAAGGTTTCAGTTAATTGTGCTAGCCCACTAACATTTAATGAAAAATCACTGTGAAATGGCGTCACAATTGGAACAATAATGCCGTGAAAATTCATGTGAAATCTCCTTAACTTTTATATAAATCGTTCAATGGAATAAGGTGAACAATCGATCGGTGTCGGCTGTTCTTTGAATAAGCTATGTACAATTTTTGCCGTGATGGCCGCTTGAGTTAGACCTAAGTGTTGATGACCAAAGGCAAAAATATAAGGTCCTTTTTTATCAATCACTGGCAACGAATCTGAGAGAGTCGGTCTAAATCCCATCCATTCAGTTGCTTGCTCGCTATTTAGCGGTGTGTTAAGCATGGGATCAGCTAGAGGAATAAAGTGTCGAGCACGTTGCATATTGGCTGGACGTTTCAATCCCGCATATTCAACCGTACCCGCAAGGCGCAATCCACCTTTCATGGGCGTCATGATAAAGCGCCTATCGATACTTGAAACAGGAACGCTTAACCTACTTGTCTCTTTAGGCAACATAAGGTGATAGCCACGCTCTGTTTCAAGTGGAACACGTATACGGCAAACCATCTTGACCAATGATTTAGAAAATGCGCCTCCTGAAATCACTACTCGCTGCGCCACCAATTGTCCTTGTGAGGTTGTCAGGCGCACTGTATTACCTGAAGTGGTATGAATGCCCGTAACTTCACACTGAGAAAGTAACTCACCCCCCAATCTCAAAAAGTGATTTGTTAATTGAGTATGTAGTGCATTGAGATCTACGACATGCCCCGTATCTGGGTAATAAAGCCCACCTAATTGATTACCAGCCAAAGCAGGCTCTCGTGCCAATAGTTGTGCCTGAGTTAATAGTTGATTTTTCACTCCTATGGAGTTGAGGTACTCACCTTGCTTTTGCAGTTTTTCATAGGAAGCTTCCCTCTCTGCCACCAGCAGTGAACCTTGAATTTTTACAAGATCAGCCAGTTGCCAGTCATCGCTGAACGCTTGCCACGCAGCCAGTGATGCACCATTAATTGTGGATAACGCATGATGAATACGTTGAAAGGGTTTATGTCGCATATTTCCCAACAAACGTAGTAACCAAGGCGTCAATGGCAATAAATAACGCCAATCGAGACGCAGTGCCCCTAGAGGATCAAACAACATCGCAGGAATCGATTTTAAAATTGATGGGTCAGCTACAGGGAAAACTTGCTCCGTCGCGATATGTCCAGCATTCCCCATTGATGCTCCAGCGCCGACCTGCTCTTTCTCGACCAGCAAAACATCTGTTCCATCCGCTTGTAATGTCAGCGCGATACTTAAGCCAATAATGCCGCCACCGATAACAATCACTGAACGTTTCTTATCCATATCAACCTCTCACGACACCGTGATCCCCCAACGAAATGGATCGGCTTCATCGATAAGCAAGGTATTACGCCCACTGATATAGGCCGTACCTCGAATGGTTGGGATAATGCCATTCCCATCAGCCCAGAGATAACTGGCTTCAAATTGGCTACCGATGACACTCGCTTGACGCCAAATCGCCCCTTCGTTTAACTTGCCATCAGCGGCTAAACACGCGAGTTTGGCACTCGTGCCTGTTCCACAAGGTGAACGGTCATAAGCCCCTCCGGGGCATAACACAAAACTTTGGCTATCGGCCTGTGAAGACGCAGCAAAAAGTTCAATGTGGTCAATTTCTTGGTCATCTTTGCCATAAATATGTTGTTCAACTAAGGCCGCTTTTATTTTTAAGCACGTTTCAGTCAACGCCTTGGTATTGCGGTGATGTATCTCTACCGGTGATTGCTCAACCAGAAAGAACCAATTTCCTCCCCAAGCAATATCCCCCGTCACCATTCCCACGTCAGGAACCTTCACCGCGACCGATTTGCGGTAGCGATAAGAGTAAACATTTTGGATACTGACACTGCCGTCTGGGTGCAATGTCGCCTGAACATCACCCACTGGCGTTTCAATGGTATGTTCGCCAACCGTAATTGTTCCTAGGTAAGCTAACGAAGCAATAAGGCCAATCGTGCCATGCCCACACATGCCTAAATATCCTTCGTTATTAAAAAAGATGACGCCCGCAGTGGCTTGTGGATTTTGAGGTTTGCAAAGTAGCGCACCGACTAAAATGTCACTGCCTCGTGGCTCTAATATGGTGGTGGTACGCCATAGGTCATGCTCGTGCCTTAAACGCTGTAAACGAGATGCCATAGAGCCATTACCAAGATCAGGAAAACCATCAATAACTAATCGAGTTGGTTCACCCGCCGTATGTGAATCAATTACCTCAATTTGTGTATAGCGCTTGTGCATATTGCATCCTCTGCTCACTTTAATTGTTAACAGAATGCTTGATTTTTGTTAAAGGATCTTGATATCTTTCGTGCTCACTGATGCGCAATTCGGCACAATATAAAAATATTTCAGAGAACTAATCATATTTGTTGAACTTGTTGGAGGCCGCATGATTAATTTAAATAAGCTGCTATTAATTAGTCAGGAAAATATGCTGTTTCCCGTTGATAATATTGAAATACTTTTAAATCACCTCGGGCTGGTCATGCCATTAATTAACACATTACCGAATGTCACTTTTTTTGTTAAAGATCGTAATGCTAAATATCTTCTTGCTAATGAGAACCTAGCCAAACGCTGTAAAATGGCTACGACTAACGATGTCATTGGGAAGCGAGCCGAAGATATTTTTCATCATGAGTTAGGTCGCAGTTATAGCTCTCAGGATTATCTGGTGATGCAAAAAAAGATCAGCGTCATTAACAAATTAGAATTGCATTTATATAAAGCAGGCATATTAGGTTGGTGCGTCACAACCAAAGTTCCTATCTTCAATACGCATAACCAAGTGATTGGTGTGGCTGGGATTTCGGTAGATTTGCAAGATGTCAAGTCGGTCAGTCAAAAATTAAACAAGCAGTTGGGTCAGGTGGAACAATTTATTAGCGAACACTTTGATATGCCAATAAAAATAACCACTCTTGCAGATATATCGGGCTTGTCTTTATCCCAACTAAATCGCCAATTTAAAGCCATATTCCACATAACTCCCCAACAATATATTCAAAAAAAACGTCTTGAACATGCGATTGAATTACTCGAAGAAGATTATTCGATTACTGAAATATCCATAAAATGTGCTTATGCTGATCACAGTGCATTTTGTCGGAAATTTAAAGAAATGACGACAATGACCCCAAGCCAATTTAAACGGATGAGGTTGAATATTGCCAATAGATATCGCGTTGAAGAGCAACTTGTTTAAATAATCTCATCCCAATAGAAACTGTTTTATTACAGAAAACATCTTATTTTAAGATGTTTTTTTACTTTCGATATTCAACACTCATGATATCCAGCTCGGCGATACTATTATTTCTGCAATGGATGATTTTTATACGCCACTTGAGCATTCTTTTTACGTTATTGATTCACTTTTTGATTAAAATTTTCTATTACTTTATAAAATCGACTTAATTAATTTATTACAATTACGAAACATAAAAGTAAATGAACAATAAATAAACACTTAATTTTACGATAATGAATTATTCATTTACAATCAATATATTATAGAAAGGCAATATCCACGAACACAGGTTATCATCACAAGAGAGAAATCTAACTTAGGATAGCTCTTATTGCAGCTAAAAAATAATCGCGTATTCATATACGCTATATTTGCACCATTATGGTTGTAATTTGCAAGGATGAATAAATGACAATTTATGATCTGAAACCTAAATTTCAGAACCTGCTACGGCCTATCGTACAAAAGCTTTATGACGCAGGCGTGACAGCAAATCAGGTAACATTGGCTGCAATGCTATTATCTATTTTGATCGGAGCACTGCTATTTATTTTTCCTAACCCACACCTGTTTATTTTATTACCCTTTGTTTTATTTATTCGCATGGCGCTGAACGCCATTGACGGTATGCTCGCACGTGAACATCACCAAAAAAGTCATCTCGGTGCAATATTAAATGAAACGGGGGATGTTATCTCCGATATGGCCTTGTATATCCCTTTTGTTTTGTTGTTCCCTCATGATTTTGGATGGATTTTACTGATCCTTTTCTTGTCATTATTAACAGAGTTTATTGGGGTTATCGCACAAGCTATTGGCGCTTCACGTCGCTATGATGGCCCTATCGGTAAGAGTGACCGTGCATTTATTTTCGGTACTTTTGGGCTATTAGTCGCACTCTTTCCCCAAATCACTTCTTCTAACTGGTTTACTGCTATTTTTATTGTCCTTTCATTGTTGCTGTTTTACACCTGCTACAACCGTATCCGTAAGGCCTTAAGTGAGCTTAATACACAAACGGATCATCATAAGGAACCATTATGAACGCTCAGACAGACTATTTAACTCAACGTCCTGTCATTGAATCTCAGTTTATCACCAGTGACCGTACTCCGCTGTTTTATCGTTACTGGCCAACAGAACAATCAACAGATAAAGCCATTATTCTATTTCACCGCGGCCACGAACACTCAGGACGCGTTGCTCATCTTGTCGATGAGTTAGACTTGCCTGACTACGCCATGTTCGCATGGGATGCCCGAGGCCATGGCAGAAATGATGGCCCTCGTGGTTATAGCCCATCCCTTGGCACCTCTATTCATGATGTGGATGAATTTGTACGTTATGTGTCATCCCAGTACCAAATACCATTAGCAAATATTATCGTCATTGGTCAAAGCGTTGGTGCCGTGTTAGTCTCTGCTTGGGTACATGACTATGCCCCTCCTATTAGAGGGATGGTATTAGCATCCCCAGCTTTTAAAGTTAAGTTGTATGTACCATTTGCGCGCACAGGACTTGCTTTGATGCAAAAAATGCGGGGGCTGTTTTATGTTAACTCATATGTGAAAGCTAAATTCCTAACTCACGACCAAAGCCGCATAGCCTCATTCAACCGTGACCCATTAATTACGCGCCCTATTGCAGTTAATATCCTGCTCGAACTGTACAAAACTGCTGATAGAATAGTGGCTGATGCAGGTGCGATTACCCTCCCAACACAACTGTTTATTTCTGGTAGTGATCATGTGGTACACCATAAACCACAGCATCAATTTTATGAGCGCCTTAATACTCCCATTAAAGAGAAACATATTTTACCTGGCTTCTATCACGATACACTGGGTGAAAAAGAGCGCCATATCCCTATTGCCAAAATCCGTGAATTCATTGGCAAACTATTCTCAGTTCCTCGCTATCAACATGATTACCAATATGAAGATACTTGGAGCGTGAGTGCAGACGCTTATCGCGAGCTAACGCAACCTCTGCCTGCATGGTGCCCTAAAAACCTTGGTTATAAGCTACTTAGCCGTTCTATGAGTACACTAGGCAAGGCTTCAGAAGGTGTCCGCATTGGTTATGACAAAGGTTTTGACTCTGGGTCGACCCTTGACTACATTTACCGTGATAAAGCACAAGGTAAAGGGTTATTTGGCCGAATCATTGATAGGCAATACCTCAATAGCATCGGCTGGCAAGGGATCCGCCAACGTAAAACCAACATCGAAAATATCATTCGACAAGCTATTCGTGAGCTAACTGAACAACACCAGCCAGTGCGTATTGTCGATATAGCCGCCGGACAAGGTCGTTACGTCTTCGACGCTATTAATGACTATGGCAAAGTGGAGTCCGTCTTACTGCGAGACTATAGCCCTGTCAATGTTGAGCAAGGTCGTTCACATATTAAAGAGCGCTATCTTGAAGATAAAGTGCGTTTTGAAGAAGGCAATGCCTTTGATACGAATGACTTAGCTTCCATAACGCCAGCCCCTACACTTGGTATCGTAAGTGGTTTATACGAACTTTTCCCAAGTAATGACCTGATTCGAGCTTCACTGAGTGGTTTATCTCAGGCGATCCCTTCTGGTGGCCTACTTATCTACACCTGCCAACCTTGGCACCCTCAGGTTGAAATGATCGCTCGCGTCTTACCAAGTCACCAAGGTGGACAAGCATGGGTGATGCGTTGCCGGAGCCAAGGTGAAATGGACGCACTTGTCGACGAAGCTGGATTCGAAAAACTTAATCAGTTAATTGATAACTGGGGCATATTCAGTGTTTCTATTGCTCGACGCCGTTAAGCGTATTTGAGCATAAACGAACCTGATATTTTGCTTGATAAGGTGGTGACAACCATCACTACCTTATCCCCTTTAATATTCAATAAAGCTGATATACTAATAGCTTGCAACAACTCACTGAGTGAACGCGATACTCTTTTTAATTCCCATCTCAATATCAATTAAACTAGCTAAACGGATAGATGAATGACAACCACACATAAGCCCTTGCCTTCCTCGCCGCGGCGAAAAATTTGGTTATACGGTTTCTTTTGGTTAGTCTTTTTAGCCCCTTTTTTCTTTCTTACCTATGGGCAAGTTAACACTTATACGTCTACGCTAGCCAATGTTCCCTCTTATGTTTATTCATGGGAAACACATATTCCTTTTTTACCTTGGACGATTATCCCTTATTGGAGTATTGACCTGTTTTATGGCCTATCCCTTTTTATTTGCACCTCTTTAAGAGAGCAAACAATCCAAGGGCTACGCTTAATCGCTGCCTCATTAGCCGCCTGTGTTGGCTTTTTATTATTCCCCTTAAAATTTAGCTTCCCTCGGCCTGACACAAGCGGTATCACCGGTTGGATGTTCGATAGCCTTGAATTATTTGACCTCCCTTATAACCAAGCCCCCTCATTACATATTATTTTACTGTGGCTATTGTGGTTACGTTTCCGAGCTCATATGCCGACTAAATGGCATTGGTTGCTACATAGCTGGTCGCTACTGATCCTCATTTCTGTCCTCACGACGTGGCAACACCATTTTATTGATGTTATCAGTGGCTTTGCCGTTGGTGTCCTTATTAGTTATCTATTGCCTATTGAAAGCCAATGGCACTGGCACTACACCGGCAGCCGTCGTAGCTTTAAAATGAGCACGAATTATGGCTTAGGGGCGTTTGCCTGTTTGTTACTCGCAATAACGCTTCAAGGTATCGCATGGCTACTCC
Organism: Providencia sp. PROV261; assembly: GCF_028477945.1. Lineage (NCBI taxonomy): Bacteria > Pseudomonadati > Pseudomonadota > Gammaproteobacteria > Enterobacterales > Morganellaceae > Providencia > Providencia sp. PROV261. Next base: position 228,527 of record NZ_JAMPMC010000013.1, read on the forward strand.
TATGGCCTGCTATTGCGTTATTTATCGTCGCGATTGGCTACTTAGGTCTAGGCGCTTCTGTATTCCAAAAAACTCCGATGGGTAGCATGTCACCTTCGGCGCTCCTCTTGCTACTCCCGTATCGATTAATTGCCGTAGGAACTTATCATTACTATGCCAAGGCGTGTCGACAACCTAGCAAAATTAACGATAAACTTATTTTGGGTGGACGCCCGCTTTATCCTTTGCAAGCTCAAGCCGTTTTCGATATGACTTGCGAGTGGCCTCGCAATTCCTATAGCCACGATTTAAATTATCGTAGCCAACCTCAAATCGATTTGTTACCACTAAGTGCAAAGGATATTGAAAGCGCCGTGCACACAATGGATGAGCTTGCAGAAAGCGGCACAATTTATGTTCACTGCAAATTAGGCTATTCGCGCAGTGCGACCGTCGCCGCTGCATGGTTAGTTCATAGTCAACAATCTAAAACGATTGATGATGCGATTGCGCTAATCACTCAAGCCAGACCAAAAGTGATCCTAAACTCAGCAACTCTTGAACAATTACATTATTGGTATCAACACTATTATTTAAAGCGAGCATCATCATGAATCATTTATCTGATAAACAATGTGGCGATGTCATGGTTATTTTTACAACAAGTTGGCGTTATTTTTGTTGTGCATCACTACTCGCTTTTATTTGTCAATTTATCTTATTTATTTACTCATTAATTGATAATCTCACCTTCTTTATTAGCACACTCCTTTTTATTGTGAGCCACTATTTTATTTTCCGGTTATGGTTTGACAGCCATCTTTTTAAAATATTATACCAGCGACAAGAGCCCTATCATTTTGACCTTGCTCTACATTACCTTTTCCCTAAAAAACAACCCGTTGCTACTATGGAGCAGCGCTGGGCTGGCACAAAGAGATTATTCAATTACACACTATTATTGACTATTTTACTCTGGTTGTGGGTTTTAATTTCATTATTAACGGGAAATTAATAATGAAATTTAATTTATTATACACACTATCTTAAATATAACTTGCGCTATAACAAAAACTTCAACAATTCATTTTTAGATATATTCATACAGAATATTCGCAGGTTTTTTTACTTTTGTACCCGTAAACGTTATGATAATTGCGAGTTCATTGACACATAGCAGATTTTTTTGTGTAAGTTCCGCGTATCCTTTGGTTCTGTTTTCCGTTATTTAACCCTGTTATTTTGGTGGGGTACAATGAGTACAAAAAAAATTAATAGCTTGCGCCTATTTAGCGCATTAATAGATTCGTGTTGGAAAGAGAAATATACATTTGCTCGCTTTATTAAAGATTTAATTGCCGGGGTTACCGTTGGGATTATCGCCATTCCATTAGCAATGGCACTGGCAATAGCAAGTGGAGTTCCACCACAATATGGCCTTTATACTGCTGCTATCGCGGGTATTGTTATCGCAATCACTGGCGGCTCACGTTACAGTGTTTCAGGGCCAACGGCCGCTTTCGTCGTCATTCTCTATCCCGTCTCACAGCAATTCGGGTTAAGTGGGCTACTCGTTGCAACCTTAATGTCTGGTATTATTTTGCTTGCAATGGGGTTCGCTCGTTTTGGTAAGTTTATTGAATACATTCCTGTCTCTGTCACGCTAGGCTTTACTTCTGGTATCGCAATTACCATTGCGACCATGCAAATTAAAGATTTTTTTGGCTTACAAATGGCATATGTTCCTGAAAACTATGTCGATAAAGTTATCGCCTTAGTCAACGCTTTGCCGACACTCCAATTCAGCGATACTTTGATTGGTTTAGTGACACTCTTCGTTTTAATTTTATGGCCTAAGCTAGGACTAAAGTTACCGGGTCACTTACCTGCTCTCGTAGCAGGTACACTGGTTATGTGGGTGCTTTCTCTGTTTGATAAAAACGTTGCTACCATCGGCTCACAATTTAGCTATTTATTGCCCGATGGCTCAGAAGGTAACGGTATCCCCCCTATCTTACCTCAGTTTATTTTGCCATGGCAGCTTCCCGGCAGCCCCCCTATTAGCTGGTCGATGATCACCGCATTGATGCCCGCGGCTTTCTCGATGGCTGTCCTTGGCGCGATCGAGTCGCTGCTATGTGCGGTTGTTCTTGACAATATGACAGGCAAGAAACACCACTCTAACAGTGAACTTATCGGGCAAGGCTTTGGTAATATCGCAGCGCCATTCTTTGGTGGTATTACAGCTACCGCCGCCATTGCACGTTCGGCAGCTAACGTTCGTGCAGGTGCAACCTCGCCGATTTCCTCAGTGATCCACTCATTGTTAGTCTTGCTGACGTTATTGGTCCTCGCCCCAATGCTTTCCTATCTGCCCTTAGCGGCGATGTCATCATTGCTGTTGATGGTTGCATGGAATATGAGCGCCGCACGTAAAGTGATAGACCTGATCCGCCGCGCGCCTAAAGATGACATCATTGTTTTGCTTTTGTGTATGTCTCTTACTGTGCTTTTCGATATGGTCATTGCCATCACTGTAGGGATTGTTCTCGCCTCACTGCTGTTTATGCGCCGTATTGCTAATATGACTCGGATCAGTGAATTAGCAGAAACCGATGAAGCCAAAAGCCGTTTAGTGGTTCGTATCAACGGCCCACTGTTTTTTGCCGCGGCAGAGCGTATCTTTGATGAATTAAGGGTCAAAAGTGAAGGTTATAAAACCATCATCATGCAGTGGGATGCGGTGCCTGTACTTGATGCTGGCGGGTTAGAAGCATTCCAGAAATTTATCGACATAGTCAAAAAAGACACGCATATCGTTATTTGTGACATTCCATTCCAGCCGCTTAAAACCTTGGCGCGCGCTGGTGTAACGCCTATTGAGGGAGTGTTAAGTTTCCATAATTCGATTGATAAAGCTCTCGAGGAACTTGATTCCAAATAACCATAAATGAGCCACAACCAAAAAGCGCGGGAGTGGCTAATTTATAATGCTAATCTAGGAACAAACGCTAAATAATCTCTGACGGGGTATGCTGAGTTACGTTGTTTGTGACTGCTACCCTGTCACATGCCTAACCATCTCTCCTCTACCACCAACAGATCTCTATTTTCAATGGTTAGTATTAACAATATAAGAAACCATACTCGGCTTATTAATAACCATTAAAGTGCGGAGCCTTGTCCACCATGTGTGAGTAGATATTGGTATAGACTATTCATGCCTAACCAGCGGTTTTCACACCACTCTGGGGCTAATAATGTTGGTCGGCGCGCACTGGCACAAATACGGTGATAAACCACATCGGTAGGTGTATAGCGGATCAGTTCTCCAGCCACTTGGGTATAGTCAGTTAAGGTCATCGGCGCTAATCGCCCTGCTCGCCAACTTTTCGCCATAATACTCCCCTCAACAATATGCAAAGGGTGTAATTTGATCCCATCCGTACCACACTCCAGCACTTTTTCTAATGTCTGCATATTCATTAAAGTGCTTTCACCCGGTAAGCCACAAATAAGATGCGTGCAAACCTTAAGTCCGAGTTGCCTTGCTTTCGTTACGGTTTTTTGATATTCGGCGAAACCATGCCCTCGGTTAATGCGATGAAGTGTTTTATCATGTGCGCTTTGTAAGCCCAATTCCAACCATATTTCATACCCATGCTCTCGATAGCCACTTAATAAAGAGAGCACGTCTTGTGGCACACAATCCGGACGCGTGCCAACACATAATCCAATAATATTCGCCTGCTTAAGAGCTTCCTCATACAACTGCTGTAGTAAACACACTTCAGCATAAGTGCTGGTATAGGCTTGGAAATAGGCTAGATAGCGGCTGGCTCGCGTGATTTTGGCTTTTTGATGACGAATTTGCTCACTAATCGATTGAGTCGATTGCGTTTCATCAGAGAAAGAGGAGACATTACAAAAGGTGCAACCACCTCGCCCAAGAGTACCATCGCGGTTCGGACAGCTAAAACCACCATGTAATGTTATTTTGTGAATTTTCTCGCCATAACGGCGCTGAAGATCAGCGCCGAACATGGAGACAACTTGGTTCAGTTGCATTGCAAACCGAGATTAACGACTCGTATCTAACTCAGGGAAGCTTTTTACTAACTCATCAATCGCTTTGATTTGCTGTAAGAAAGGCTCTAATTTAGCAAGTGGTAGTGCTGACGGGCCATCACAACGAGCACTGTCAGGATCTGGATGCGCTTCAAGGAATAGCCCTGCTAACCCAACTGCCATGCCTGCTCTGGCCAATTCAGCCACTTGAGCACGACGACCACCAGAAGCAGCGCCAAATGGGTCACGACATTGCAGCGAATGGGTAACATCAAAAATAACTGGACAACCATTTGAAGCTTGCATCATGACATTAAAACCAAGCATATCAACAACTAGGTTATCATAACCAAAATTAGCGCCACGATCACATAAGATGACTTTATCATTACCACCTTCAATGAACTTTTCTACGATATTGCCAATTTGGCCCGGGCTAATAAACTGTGGTTTTTTAATATTGATCACGGCATCAGTTTTCGCCATTGCTGCAACCAGATCAGTCTGACGAGCTAAAAATGCAGGTAATTGGATAACATCCACCACTTCAGCAACAGGTTGAGCTTGAGATGGCTCATGCACATCAGTAATGATTTTCACGCCAAAGGTTTCTTTCAACTCTTGAAAGATTTTCATCCCTTCATCAAGGCCTGGGCCACGATATGAATGAATTGATGAACGGTTAGCTTTATCAAAAGACGCTTTAAATACGTAAGGAATGCCTAGCTTTTGCGTCACTGTGACATAGTGCTCACACACCTGCATTGCCATATCACGGGATTCAAGGACATTCATTCCACCAAAAAGAACAAAAGGGAGATTGTTTGCGACTTTGATATCACCAATGCTGACCATTTTCTGTTGCATGCTCTTACCTTTCATATCGAGACAGTTTGCTGTCTGTGCATAAATTAATGTAACACTACTGGATGATTATCTAATGAATATATCTGAATTTTAATCATTTCAGAAATAGGATCTTCTGGGCAGTGTTCAATAAAATAGTTTAAATCATTCAACGCCACATGGTTACAATCTAAATGTGCAAGAATTAATCCACGGTCGCGAATTTCATAAGGGTCTTCAGGATCTAACGTTAATAGCGTCTCACAGACCTTTAACGCTAACTCCATTTTTTTCTCTTCCATTAAAGAGGCTTTCAGCGTGTCAAATAACTTACGAATGATCACACTGTTTTCCGCAACATCAAGTTGATCCTCACCCAACTCAGAGTAGGGATCCACGGTTCCTTTAAGCCACAAATTGAGCGTATGCCATGTCAAGGTTTCCCCATTGACTGGGTTAATAAACCATTGTGAACCATCCTCTTTCTGAGCCAGTAATAACAGCTGAGTTGGAAACACGGCAGGTTCGATATCAATCTCTAATTTCTCAGCAATATAAAGGAAAATGGAACCTAAAGAGACCGGTGTTCCACGCTTCGTTGCTAAGACTTTATCTAGCCAAAGCATGTCGGATAATGCATAGATGCCGTCAGCACCACCAAATTGCCATTGATGATAAAAAAGCGTTATTAGTTGATTAATTTTACTTTCATTATCCGCTTGTAAATCAATAACCGCTTTGGCTGCTTCAACCAAGCTATCCAATCGAGCCTGTACTTGCATAAGAGGAAAATCGATACGAATACTTTGGGAAACTATCATAATACCTTCACTCAAAGGTATTTTGTTAAATTCAATATTTGCTATGGTTTTCATCACATTTCCACTGATTTATTCCACTGCCCAAGCGAAATTCTATCTCGGCCACCATAATCTAGACAGGTTTCAATATTGCTATATCCATACTGTTTGAATAACTCACGAACTGCGGCACCTTGTTGCCATCCATGCTCAACAAGTAACCAACCTTGTGGGTTAAGGTATGATCTCGATGTAGACACAATATGGTCTAAATCTGACAGTCCGTGATTATCTGCCACTAAAGCGGTTAAAGGTTCGAATCTAACATCGCCTTGCTGCAAATGGTCATCATTTCCATCAATATAAGGTGGATTACTCACAATCATATCAAAATGTTGGCAAGACAGTGAGGTAAACCAATCACTTTGTAGAAACTGTACATTGTTAAGCGCCAGACGTTGCTGATTACGCTGTGCTAAAGAAACAGCATCCAGATTAAAATCAACACCGATAATCACGCTGTCTGGACGTTCAGAGGCGATCGCCAAAGCAATAGCGCCTGTCCCTGTGCCAAGATCAAGTATTTGGCAGCGCTGAGCCGGAAGCCGTGCTAGGGCCTGTTCAACTAGACATTCAGTATCAGGACGGGGAATCAAAGTGGCTGGCGAGACAAATAAAGGCAATGACCAAAATTCACGCTCACCAATAATATAGGCGATGGGTTCACCTTGCTCACGACGACATAATAGTGATTCAAGTGCTTCATACTCAGGCTGTGTTAACTCTGTTTCTGCAAATGCAAAAATAAAGGTACGACTCCGCCCTGTAATGTGTTGAAGCAGGATTTCCGCATCTCGTTTAGCACTATCACTCATCGGCAGCCTTGCGACTGCTTGGTCAACCCACTCGCCGTATTGCATTAATCTTGCTCAGACAATGCAGACAGTTGATCTGCTTGATATTCGTTGATAATCGGCTGAATTAACGCATCCAGCTTCCCTTCCATCACTTCATCTAAACGATACAACGTCAAATTGATACGGTGATCGGTCACCCTACCTTGAGGGAAGTTATAGGTACGAATACGGTCAGAACGGTCACCAGAACCTAATAAGTTACGTCGTTCCGAGGCTTCAGCGGCTTGGCGCTTATCCATTTCTGCTTGACGGATACGAGCACCTAATACAGACATCGCTTTTGCTTTGTTCTTATGCTGTGAACGTTCATCCTGACATTCAACCACAATACCCGTTGGAATATGGGTAATACGGATTGCGGAGTCAGTTGTGTTAACGTGCTGTCCACCCGCTCCCGAAGAGCGGAATGTATCAATACGTAAATCTGCTGGGTTGATTTCAGGTAATTCCGCTTCCGGTAATTCAGGAAGGATAGCGACGGTACAAGCCGATGTATGAATACGTCCTTGTGATTCCGTTTCTGGCACACGTTGTACACGATGGCCACCAGATTCGAATTTCAAGCGACCATAAACGCTTTCACCGGAAATTTTTGCAATCACTTCTTTGAAGCCACCATGCTCACCATCACTAGTGCTCATTAACTCAACACGCCAGCGGTTAGCCTCGGCATAACGGCTATACATACGGAATAGATCACCCGCAAAAATAGCCGCTTCGTCTCCACCAGCCCCTGCACGAATTTCAAGGAAACAGTTGTATTCATCATCAGGATCTTTTGGCAGCAACAACAGTTGTAATTGCTGTTCAAGCTCTTCATTGCGCGCTTTCGCTTCTTTTAGCTCTTCTTGAGCCATCTCTTTCATTTCAGGATCATCTAACATCATCTCTGCTGTTTCGATATCTTCCTGAACAGTCCGCCATGCCGTAAAGCATTTGGCGACATCTGTCAGTTGAGCATACTCTTTTGATAAGGCACGAAAGCGTCCCTGATCAGCAATCACACCTGCATCGGCGAGGTGTGCTTGAATTTCTTCATAGCGTTCCTGTAATGCTTCCAGTTTTGCGACAATAGAAGGCTTCATTCGTTATATCAGACCCATGATTAAAATGTGGTTATTGATGGTTCAGCCCTAAGCTGTCCCTAAGTAGATTCAGGCGTTCCAAGTCACCATCTCCAGCGGCTTGCTGTAAAGATTTTGTTGGTGCATGGATCAGGCGGTTGGTCAATTGTTGGGTAAGTTGTGTAATAACTTGTTCAGGGTCTGCACCCTGACTAATTGCCGCGAGTGCTTTTTCTGTCATCCCCGCGCGGATTGCCTCAGCCTGCGCTCTGTAATCGCGAATTGTAGACACTGCGGCTTGCGAGCGCAACCAATCCATGAAATGGCTGCTTTCTTGTTCCACGATAAATTCTGCTTCAACCGCTGCGGCTTTGCGCTGAGCAAGGTTTTGCTGAATTATCGACTCAAGATCATCCACCGTATACAGGTAAACATCTCTGAGTTTTTCAATATCAGGCTCGATATCACGAGGAACCGCAATATCAATTAACAACATGGGTTTGCTGCGACGCACTTTCATCGCACGCTCTACCATGCCTTTGCCTATAATCGGTAACGGACTTGCTGTTGAACTGATCACAATATCGGCTTGAGCCAAACGTGTATCAATATCAGACAGCGTGATCACTTCCGCATTAACCTCATTAGCTAATAACTCCGCTCTTTCACGAGAACGGTTAGCGATCATCATCTTCTGCACACCATGCTCGCGTAAATGGCGTGCCACCAATTCAATTGTTTCCCCTGCTCCCACTAACAAAATATTCAAATGTTTGAGTGACTCAAAAATTTGCCTTGCTAATGTACAAGCGGCGAATGCAACAGAAACCGCATTCGCTCCGATCTCTGTTTCGGTACGAATGCGTTTAGCGACAGAAAATGATTTTTGAAATAAACGCTCTAATTCGCTCGACAAAGAATGGTTGTCTTGAGAAAGGGCGAACGCTTTTTTAACCTGCCCAAGGATTTGCGGTTCACCTAAAACTAAAGAATCCAACCCACTTGCAACCCGCATAAGGTGACTGACTGCTCGGTCACCTTCATGCCAGTACAGACTCGGTTTTAAATCTTTATCTGTAATATTGTGAAACTTGCATAACCACTGGATAAGCTGTTCTTGAGCTTGTTCTTGTGATTCAAGGCTCAAATACAACTCAGTTCTATTACAGGTCGACAGCACAACGCCACCGCTCACCTGAGGTTGCTTAAGCAACTCCTCAAGAGCATGGTCGATTTTTTCTGGTCCAAAAGCCACCCGTTCACGAAGGGCTACTGGCGCCGTTTTATGATTAATGCCTAGGGCTAATAGGGTCATTGTGCTTAACTACATTGCTCACATTGCTAATTATTTATCCAGTAGTATAACCACACTACTGTTATTTGTTTATCGACTATTGTAGATGATCTCCGCCCCGCTTTCTATGCCCCGCGAATAATGAAAACCATAAAGATGATCACTACCAAACTTTTTCCATAGAAAACTGCTGACGATTTAGCCGAATTCAACACTATTAGTATTGCTATTCTACACCGCTTTATATCGGAGATGTACCCTTTTTTATTATACTTATTAAGAAATTATCAATATCAATGAGATATGCTGCGATTGTCATCTGTCAACTGATGAATCAAACTATCGATACTCATTGACCAATTGTATAAATAGGCAAAACTTCTTCAATCCGATTGATCATTTAGCTGTTTTAACGCAATATTTTGCCCACTGTCGCACCATATTATCCAGTGAGTCATTTTTCTAAATTGCAATAACACGTTACACTTCAGTGGGTATCAGCTTTGATAAAACCTATTTACTTTTTACTCAATGATTTTTGAGAGTCGCTATGCAACTGTTCACTACTTGGTCTTGTTTCGCTCCTTCCACCGCAAAGCGTTTTTGGCGTTTATTGCCGCTTTCTTGCTTATTGCTGACGGCTTGTGTGACCACTCAACAAACAACAACGTCTGGTACAGGTTCCGCGTCTGATCCACAATGGAAAACCCATTTACAAGAAGTCAACGCACTTCGCAATTATCAAACTCGCGGTTCTTTTGCCTATGAATTTGATGGTAGTAAAACCTATGCTAAATTCTTCTGGCAGCAGTATACACCTGAAAAATATCGTTTATTGTTGACAAACCCACTCGGCAGCCGCGAGTTAGAGCTCACCGTTGAACCTGATTTAGCGCGTTTAACCACAAAAGATGGGCAAACGCATATGAGTGATGTTCCTTCCGAGCTGATTTATCAACTTACTGGCATGGAGATCCCGCTTGAGGACCTGACCGCTTGGTTAACTGGCTCACCTGGGCGCGCAACACAATTTACGCTGGATAAAAACCACCTCCTAAAATCTGTAACATTACAGCAAACCAATGGTGAAAAGTGGCAGCTTAACTATCTTTCTTACAATATGAATACCACTCCAATGTTACCAAGCAACCTTGAATTACGTCAGGGTTCGCGCCTAATTAAGCTAAAAATGGATAGCTGGACTTTACAAAAATGACGTTAACATGGCCTTCCCCTGCTAAATTGAACCTTTTTCTCTATATCACAGGCCGTCGAGCAGACGGCTATCACGAATTACAAACACTGTTTCAATTTCTTGATTACGGTGACGACATTACCATCACCACGCGGGCAGACGATCACATCAATCTACTCACGCCAATGGAGGGAGTAGAACCAGAACAAAACTTAATCGTCAAAGCCGCAAAATTATTACAACACTACTGCCGTGATACTTTAGGCTATTCAGAACCTCTCGGGGCAGATATCAAAATCAATAAAATATTGCCAATGGGCGGCGGTATCGGTGGAGGCTCTTCCAATGCGGCCACCACACTTATTGCATTAAATACTCACTGGGGAACAGCAGTGAGTGATGACGTGTTAGCGGAGCTAGGTAAAAGCCTTGGAGCAGACGTTCCCGTTTTTGTGCGAGGCCATGCCGCTTTTGCGGAAGGAATAGGTGAAATTTTGACTCCAGCCTCGCCTAAAGAGAAATGGTATCTGGTTGCACATCCAGGAATTGAAATCTCAACTCCGATGATCTTCACAGATCCGCAATTAAATCGAAATTCTCCAAAACGCTCACTAGCCGCATTATTACTGGCTCCGTACGCAAATGATTGCGAACCAATTGCAAGAAAACGTTTTCGTGAGGTTGAACAGCTCGTTTCTTGGCTGTTAGAATATGCCCCGTCTCGCCTTACAGGGACAGGTGCTTGTGTTTTTTCTGAATTTGAAACACAAGCTGATGCCCTTAAGGTGTTAAATAAAGCCCCATCGTGGGTGCATGGTTTCGTCGCTCAAGGGGTGAACGAATCGCCGTTGCACAAATTCCGCGCTGGGATAACCCGTGTATTGCACCAATAATAACGATTTAGCATCGGTTATTGGTCAACAATATCTCTCTGGACGCAAGCCTGAGGTTTTTCTCGTGCCCGATATGAAGCTTTTTGCTGGTAACGCTACACCGGAACTAGCACAACGTGTTGCTAACCGCCTTTACACTAATCTTGGAGACGCGGCTGTTGGTCGTTTTAGCGACGGCGAAGTCAGTGTTCAAATTAATGAAAATGTTCGCGGTGGTGATATCTTTATCATCCAGTCAACCTGTGCACCAACCAATGATAACCTGATGGAACTGGTTGTTATGGTCGATGCGCTGCGCCGTGCATCTGCTGGTCGTATTACCGCTGTTATCCCTTACTTCGGTTATGCTAGACAGGATCGTCGCGTACGTTCTGCCCGTGTACCAATCACCGCTAAAGTTGTTGCCGATTTTCTGTCCAGTGTAGGTGTTGACCGTGTTCTCACCGTTGACCTACACGCTGAGCAGATCCAGGGCTTCTTTGATGTTCCTGTTGATAACGTATTCGGTAGCCCTATTCTTCTGGAAGATATGTTGCAGAAAGATTTGGAAAACCCAATCGTTGTATCTCCAGACATCGGCGGCGTCGTCCGTGCTAGAGCAATTGCGAAACTGTTAAATGACACTGATATGGCAATCATCGATAAACGTCGTCCTCGCGCGAACGTTTCCCAAGTGATGCACATCATTGGTGATGTTTCTGGTCGTGACTGCATTTTAGTCGACGATATGATAGATACTGGTGGCACGCTGTGTAAAGCGGCTGAAGCTCTGAAAGAGCGTGGTGCAAAACGCGTATTTGCATACGCAACTCACCCGATTTTCTCAGGTAATGCCGTAGACAACATCAAAAATTCAGTCATTGATGAAGTCATTGTTTGTGACACAATCCCTCTTTCACCTGAAATTAAAGCATTGAACAAAGTTCGCACGCTGACACTTTCAGGCATGCTGGCCGAAGCAATTCGCCGTATTAGCAATGAAGAGTCAATTTCTGCGATGTTCGAGCACTAAGAATTAATTAACGAGGTAGCAATACCTCGTTTTTCTATATTGCTTTGAAAATCAAAGAAATGTCATAATTTAAGTAGCGCCCCTACGGTTGAATATCAACCGTAGGGGCTTTATTTATCCATTCATTTTTACTCACCATAGCCTATAGGTAACCTCGTTGGCTTAATTTTTCATATTGCCATGGTGATAAAATACGCACGAAAGAAGAGAGAGTTAGAGGTGAATAAAAAAACAAAAGAGTGATTATCTAAAATATGAAATCACCCTTCGTTGCTAAATAAGATCAACTAATATTGTTAGTACCACATAAATTAAAAACAAATATTATGGATAACGATGGTTATCTTTATTTGAATGTGGATAATGTTTTATTAGCCAGTAACGGTCAGCAATTTTTTCTCTACCGCCAATTCTCGCTCCAGTTAACCAGATCATCGCACCAACAAAGATGCCAAACAAGGAGCCCATTGTGATCATGTCCGGTAAATTGAGACTAAATATATGGGAAGATAGGTTCAGTGCAATACTTCCTATCATAACGATTAGCCCTAACGCCATCAAAATATTACCAACCAAAACTGCTGTTTTACGTTTCATATCTACCTCCTATCTCAGTAGACTGATAAGCAAAGCATAATTGAAATATTCGAAAAAATTATATTGTTATATGATTATTATAGTGTAATAAGTAAAATTGTTTGCGATGGCTATCACATGGTGAGACTTTTCCCATAATTTCTGTACAAAAGATGCTTTTTTTAAAAATATTTTTCCCGAATAGTTTCATACGAAACTAAATAACCCCCTCATTGCCCTATTTCAATTTTGTACATCCCCCTATCACAAGGTAAACTAGATATAATTTTTTGACTTAACTGACAGTGAATAATTAGCCGTGAGCAAAATAAAACTAATTGTTGGCCTCGCCAACCCAGGTGCTGAATACGCCCAAACTCGTCATAATGCTGGAGCATGGTATGTTGACTTACTTGCCGAACGCCATAACCAATCTTTAAAAGAAGAAGCAAAATTTTTCGGTTATACCGCCCGTATCAACCTTAATGGCAACGATGTTCGGTTACTTGTTCCAACCACCTTTATGAATTTGAGTGGTAAATCGGTTCTGGCTGTTGCTAACTTCTATCGCATTAACCCTGATGAAATTTTAGTCGCGCATGATGAATTAGATTTACCCCCCGGTGTTGCAAAAATGAAATTAGGCGGCAGTAATGGTGGGCATAACGGTCTTAAGGATATTCAAAACAAGTTTAGTAATAACCCAAACTTTTATCGTTTACGCATAGGTATTGGTCATCCAGGCGATAAAAACAAAGTTGTTGGTTTTGTTTTAGGCAAACCACCTGCATCTGAGCAAAAACTTATCGATGAAGCGATTGATGAGTCCTTAAGGTGCACAGATATCTTACTTAGTGATGGGATGGATAAAGCGATAAATCGCCTACATAGTTTTAAAGCAACAGCGTAAAATCAGTGTACGTAAAGAGTTCATTTCATCAAAAACAACTTTTTGTGTATAATCAGCGCCAATTTTCTAACATTCAGGAGCAGCGCTCGCCTGCCCCTTGCTATTTTTAAGGTGAGAAACATATGGGTTTTAAATGCGGTATCGTTGGTCTGCCTAACGTGGGTAAATCTACACTGTTTAATGCGTTGACCAAAGCCGGCATCGAAGCAGCCAACTTCCCTTTTTGTACAATTGAGCCGAATACGGGCGTTGTGCCAATGCCAGACCCACGTCTTGACCAATTGGCTGAAATTGTAAAGCCACAACGTATTCTACCAACTACGATGGAATTCGTTGATATCGCGGGTTTAGTCAAAGGCGCCTCAAAAGGAGAAGGTTTAGGTAACCAGTTCCTGACTAATATCCGTGAAACGGAAGCTATCGGCCACGTAGTGCGTTGCTTTGAAAACGACAATATCATCCATGTGGCAGGTCAAGTTAACCCTGCTGAGGACATTGAGGTTATCAATACCGAATTAGCGCTCGCTGACCTTGATACCTGTGAACGCGCAATACATCGCATACAAAAGCGTGCAAAAGGTGGCGATAAAGATGCTAAAGCAGAATTAGAAGTATTAGAGAAGTGCTTACCCCATCTTGAAAACGCAGGCATGCTGCGTACTTTAGATCTTAGCGCAGAAGAAAAAGCACTGATCCGTTATTTAAGTTTCTTAACACTCAAACCAACAATGTATATTGCGAATGTTAATGAAGATGGCTTTGAAAATAATCCTTATTTAGATACGGTAAATAAAATTGCTGAATCAGAAGGTTCTGTCGTCGTTCCTGTTTGTGCCGCTATCGAATCAGATATCGCTGAATTGGAAGATGAGGAGCGTGATGAGTTTATGGCAGATCTTGGCATTGAAGAGCCTGGTTTAAACCGCGTGATCCGTGCAGGTTATCAGTTATTGAACCTACAAACTTATTTTACTGCTGGCGTGAAAGAAGTTCGCGCATGGACGATCCCTGTCGGTGCAACAGCCCCACAAGCCGCCGGTAAGATCCATACTGACTTTGAGAAAGGCTTTATTCGAGCTCAAACTATCGCATTTGATGATTTTATTAAATACCGCGGTGAGCAAGGCGCTAAAGAAGCCGGTAGAATGCGTGCAGAAGGTAAAGATTACATTGTTCAAGATGGCGATGTGCTGAACTTCTTGTTTAATGTGTAAGCCAGCGCTTTAGCCTTATATTATTTCACAAAGTATCAAATCATAATAAAACAGCATAAAATTCATGATATTAACTGGGTTTTATGCTTTTTTATGCCTCATTAAGTTTCATAAAAGCTCGTGACTAAATGAGTATGTAACTGGGTACAACTTATTTATCCTCCCTTTTTAAGTGAGCATAATAATATCAACTTACATAACTAGTTGAACTTATTATGCTTACTGATACAAAATGCAGAACTGCAAAACCTAAAGAAAAACTTTATCGTATCAATGAATTCAACGGTTTGTACCTTAAAATGAAACCTAATGGTAAAAAAGCATGGCGATTCCGTTTTCAACTAAATGGAAAATCAAGCATGCTTGCATTAGGTCACTCCCCATTAATAACACTAGCTGAAGCCAGATCTAAATGTGATGATGCCAGAAAACTCGTATAAGAAGGAATTAATCCAACACAAGCTAAGCAACTAGACAAGATCAGAAAAGCGAACGAATCTGCAAATATATTTCAAATCATCTCAAAAGAATGGTTGAAATGAAAGATTAGGCTGATGTGACAAAATACCGTCGCCTTGATATGTTGGAGCGCATTGTATTTCCTTCTATCGGCAATGACCAATAAGAGAAATTACATCTCACCATATTCTCAAAATATTGCAGCGTGAAGTTCAAAGAGGTGCTCCAACAGTTGCTGCTGAAGCTAAACGGACGATATCTTCGATTTTTGAATTTGCTGTTGCCACATTAAGAGCTGATAGCGATCCTGTATGGGCAATAAGAAAAGCTCTCCCAGCAAACAAAACTCAACATAAAAAAGCCCTCACTACAGATCAAATAGGTCAATTACTCAATAACTTTGATAATAGCCGTGGCACCTTTCAACTGAACTATTGTGGTGGACGCTTTCTCGTCCATCTGAAGTCGCTGAGGCTAAATGGTCTGAATTCGATCTTGATAATGCACTTTGGACAATTCCAGCTGAGCGAATGAAAGCACGAAGAGAACATATTGTTCCTCTACCTACACAAGCTATTGCGATTCTAAAATCTCTTTATGGTTTTACTGGCAGCCGTAAACATTTATTTCCCGGTCGGGATTCTTGTCATAAAACCGATGTCTACCAACTCACTAAGGCAATTTCTTAAAACGAGAGGTTGGAGTGCTATATATAGCCCTTATGCGACACGCACAACAGGCAGCACACGATTAAATGAGCTTGGATATAGACCTGATGCTATCGAAGCACAGTTAGCCCATATGGACTCAAATAGTGTTAGACATTCATATAACCATGCAACTTATCTTGAAGAGCGCAAAATCATGATGCAAGATTGGGCTGATAAACTTGATATTTGGGTAAAACGAGCCAATTTTGAATTAAAACCATGATGCATGGGTGTGTTAGAGTTGAAATATAACGATATTTATGAATTTTTTAGAAAAATCTACAATTTAACCTACACTTAATTAATCCGTTGATTTATAGGTAGTTATTATTTATTTGATGTTTTTAGCATGATAACGTACAAAATTCATACCCACACCAAAAGAACACGCTTAAATGAATAGATATGATGTATCTAACAGCGAAGGAAAATTTGCTGACGGCTCTGATGAAGAGGTACTGGCTAACAAGCTAGGACTTTCAAACGTTGATGATATCAATGATGCAGAGCTTGTCCTGTTAGAAAAACTGTATCAAGTCATTTTTGAAGAACAATTCCCCACTGAGCAAATTACTGTATCTCTTATTCAGCGTTGGCACCGCCAATGGTTAGGGAATGTTTACGAGTGGGCTGGTCAATTACGCACAGTGAATATTAGCAAAGGTGGCTTTATGTTTGCCCCTGCGGGTCGTGTTGCAAAGTTACTTGCTCAATTTGAAAAAGAGTATCTAGCGAAGTACACGCCTTGCACCAATATGAGCCGAGAACAGGTCATAGAAGCTATTGCCACAGTGCATGTGGAGTTAATTCTGATACATCCGTTTAGGGAAGGAAATGGGCGCTTATCGCGCTTACTCGCCGATGTGATGGCGGTACAAGCTGGGTTTCAACCGTTAGACTACGAAAGTTGGACTCAACAACCCGAGCAATACATTGCAGCAATCCACGCAGGGCTAAACCTTAACTATGAACCCATGAAATATTGGGTTAATGAAGCCTTGAAAGAGAACTAAATCGCCAGTTTCAAATGCCCGAACTTCTCACGCTTAGCTTTCATCTCTTCTTCAAGGCGACGGGAGTCCTGCCCTGTTTCAATCGCTGTAGAGGTTGCTACCGATCGAATGAGTTGAGTACGAGTTGGTCTTGTTGCTTGAATTAATTCATTCTTTTTCATGGTAGTCTCACTTCAAACTGACGATAGTGCATTTTATCATCGTTGGTTGATATGGCAACATAGATCTTATGGCGAAACTATAACCTTAAAGCTAGATATCAATTTAAAAACCACTGTTTTTAGCTCTATCCTTGGCTATCTTTAATACTTCATTATATGAATACTTTGACGTATAAAAAACATGCTCCCAATGGGGAG